>JALZVI010000340.1 GCA_023301015.1 Rickettsiales bacterium
ATCTCCGTAGGCGAGGAAGAAGGCCAAGAGGGCGGCGGCTTTTTCACCAGCAGAACCATTTTTGAGAGATTGAAAATTCTGTCCTGTCCCGCCCTTGCTATAACTCACATCGAGAGAATCCTCAGGCCACCACGTTTGGACGCGGTCGAGCGCCTCGGGGCGCGTGCTGAGTTGACCTTCTAAATAGCTCTTAAAACGCGCTGGGAATTCTGGGTCTTGGCCATGGGCAAGGTCTGAAATTTTCTGTTTCCATTCTTCCAGCGTTTGATGAACCTCCGCGCCGCCTTGGTAAAGTTCGTGTATAATCCCGCGCTGCCGCTCATCTTCGCGGATCGCGTCGGAAAAGCGTCCCCCTTCACAGCCCAGCATCGCTCGTAAGCTCAGCTCTGCATCATCTTTCTCATCAGGACTCCCAAAAGACTTGAGCTGAATTTTCACGAAGCGATTTCCCCCCAGATGTTCATTGAGAAACGTTTTTCGTTTCTCCGTTAGCTCACAACGCAGGGTATAAAGTTTGTCCAGTGACTCGCTGGCTTTCTTACGGTTTTTCTCAGCTTTTTTTTGAATCGTTTTTAATTCTGTCAGCCGTTTCTCAACCACTTGCTTTTTTTGTGCTAGTGAATCGAATTCTTGAGGGTTTTCGACTCCTTGTGCTTTGAGTATTTCCACCAACTTATTGTAGCCTGTTTTTGCTCCGTCAAAAGTCGCCTTCCAAGTTCCTCCATTGACTCTTTCTCGCTCCTCAAAAAGAGCCTTACGAAGAGTCTCCACGCGTTTCGCCATCTCTTCTCTTGCTGTATTGATTTCATGATGGAGACGCTTGTCAGCGAGGGTTAAATCCTCATCAAGAGGAGTAGTAGTATCGATAATGTTTGGAGGCATGTCTTGCAGACAAAAATCCTCGGCAAAATCGTCCAGCTCGCTAATACGGAGTTTATAATTATCGCTAATCTGCTTCATCTCCTCGAACTGACGTTTCCGTTTTCGATATTCCTTCAGCACAGAAGCGTGTTTGGAGTCCTCAAAAACGTTCAATTTCTTTTCAAGATCTTCCTGTTGCGCCGTAAGCCGATCGAGATCCTTAAGCTGAGCATCGGCGCTCCGAGCCTCGGTAAGATAGCCTAGGTAGAGGCCAATTTCGCTGTCCCACTGTGCGTTCCAATCCAACTTGCCGATCATGTTGTCGATTTTACGTAAGATGGTGGAGGTATTCTGTGCCATTTCACCGATTTGCTCCTGGCTGAAAATTGTTACGGGAAAGCGGAAACGGACATCTTGCGAGGTCGCTGGCTCCCAAATCTCCGCTATTTCATCGTAGCTTTGAACATCTAAGCCATCGGCCTGAGACCATGCTATGCGATGTCTTGCTGAATCGAGTTGGTATTCGATCGTGGATCGAGTGCTACCCGTGAGGCCCCCACTCTCACCATTTTCTGCGACCTTGAAAAATTCGGTGATTGTTTCATTTGCACGACCGAGCGCAGGGTTAAGTTCTCCTTTTCGATCTAGGTTCACTCGGAGGAAATGCACTGCCGTTGACTTCCCGCTGCCTCGACCGCCGATGATTGTGTTAAGCCATGGACTAAATTTAAAGGAAGCAGGCTGTCCTCTACCGAGATGTGCGGCTTCTGCGATTTCGATCCCTCTGATCCAGTGGGCAGGAGTTTCATTGGGGTCATGATCGTCAGAACAATTGATCGACCGTTTCACTGAAAACTCCCCGCCATCATGAAGCGCGAGCTTCAAGGAAGCGAGTGAGGGTTGCCCCATTTTGATCCAGGTAAACCGGCTACCAGGGATATTTCCATGACGAAAGGTGTGGCAGTCCGTTCCTAATACGTGAGGAAGATTGACGTTAAAATCTCGGCACATCGACGGAAACTCATATTCCTCTGCAAGCACTTCGAGGGCGTTGATTGCACCGCTATCAAAAATCTGCCGAAGCGTAGTGGCATCGAGACGTCTTGGCTCATGAACGATTGACCTAGGATTCCCAGGGTTATCTGGATCGAATTCTTCACGGGTGACTTGATTAATCTGCAAGAGTCCTTTGGCGTCATCGACATGAGCTGGAATCGCAATTCCTCCCGCAGCCTGAACCGCTTTGGCCACTGCTAGAAAACTCTTCTCGGTGACGCTGTCACTATCTCCGTCAGTTCCATTATATTCTACTTGTGCGAGAAGACGGGTAATATCTAGCGTCGTTTTAATCGGGTCAAAAATAGCAAGCATGTGGATGCCACTGTTCACAGAAATCTCTACCCCGGGAAAAAGAATCAGTTCGCGGAAGCCCGCAGACGGCTCTTGTTTCATGCTCTCATACGCCAACTTCAGAGTATCGATCCAAGCTCCAGAATTATGATCAGTGATGGCGACGCAATCGATCTCCGCTTCCATATATTTCAAGAGCCATTGCTGCGGAGTTAGAGCCTCGTCAGTGTCGATCAGCCGATACCACGGAGTATCGCGCGACGCGGGAGTATGCGTGTGGAATTCGAATTTCCACCAATGGGCTCCAGGGTAGTTGGGAATAGTAGACATTAGATTTTAGGGAGAAACGATCGAAGAGGCGGTGGTTAGCTTAAATTCAGTAAATTTTTTCTCTCATATGTCCTCATTGCTAGAACTGTGCCAAATGTTGATGGCACAAGACGTTGTGTGCTTTTATTGGTCGCGCACAATATACATGCTTTCATTTCACTTCACCTTCACTTGCCGCGTCATCATGACTCGTAAGGGTGAGTCATAATGGCGTCTATTATGTTTTTTTTTTCTTATATTTTCGTTAACTCGGAAGACGATATCACCGTGCTGATATGATCAGCGGTTGCAACAAAAAATATGCCTTGCTTACTGGCCCGATGCCAATGTCTCAGCCATGCTGAGGGTGACTCGTTTACTCGCGTGCTAAGGTGCCAGACACCTAGCGTGGTGAAGTCTTCTTAATCTCCGTGTCTTCAATGGTTTCACGGTGGGGTGGTGGGGGGTGAAGTGGGTGGATTTTTCAGTTTTGGTCGTGCTAAGTATCTCGGGAAAAGGCGCTCGCCAAAACCCTGTCTGGCAATCGACCGCTACAGTGAGGTTCGCGAGTCCTCTCGTGGCTCCACCCGCTTGGCGGCAAATGATTTGCCTTCCCGCATGCGGGGGATCGTCTAATTTCCCGGACTAATAC
>JALZVI010000341.1 GCA_023301015.1 Rickettsiales bacterium
AGGACTATTTTAAGATCATGAATAGTTTCTCTGAAGATATGAATGATAGCGTGGCGGGTCATGGATTGCCAAAACCGAAAGCAATTTTGTTTGATTGGGATAACACCCTGCTCGACACATGGCCAATAATCCATAATGCAATGGCGCATACATTCACCGAGATGGGCGCTGAGCCGTGGAGCTTGGAAGAGACTAAGGCGAAGGTTGGACATTCCTTGCGTGACCATTTCCCGAAGCTGTTTGGTGACAAATGGGAGCAGGCTGGGGAGATTTACAGGGATGCATATAAGAGCAAGCATCTGGATAATTTAACGCCACTTGAGGGCGCGCTGGAGACTGTGCAGTTCTTGCAAGGCACGGATATATATGCATCTGTGGTGAGCAACAAGCAGGGGCCAACTTTGCGCAAAGAGGCAGATCATATCGGCTGGAGCAAATATTTCACCAAAGTTGTCGGCGCTCAAGATGCCGCGCGCGATAAGCCCTATGCTGACCCAGCGATTTTAGCGTTGAAGGATTCTGGCATTACGCCAAACGCAAATGTATGGTTCATCGGCGATTCTGCGCCTGACGTTGAATGCGCATTTGCTGCTGGCCTAACTCCAATTGTGATTGATAACAAACCGCTGCTGAACCTATATGAGCAGAAGGTGACGCATGTTGAGAATCACGCAGAATTGAAGGCTCTGATTGAGTCGTCTATATGAGTTTAAGCGAAGATAAAATTGTAGAAATTGACCGCGCTGCTTTTGAGTTGCGCCGTGGACGTGCTGTGCGTATTGGCGCTGCTTTCTTTATGCATCCTGAATTTGTGCATAATGGTAATTGGGCAGAAATTTCACAGCAAAACCCTAAATTGATTGTAACGGCAAAGCGTGCGGCTGGTCTGTTTGCAGCTGAGTTCGAGTGCGCGCAGGAATTACCGCTGGCGACTGAAAACCCAGCAACAATTGCGCTGCTTGCTAGTGGCTATGAGGCGTTGGAGCTTAAGAAAAGTGCGGATGTGGCGGGTGCAGAGATTGATGCGGCGCTGGCACTTGCGCGAATTTCGCAGCTTTTACCAACGGTGGTTCGTCTAGATGCGGCGGCGAATGCTGTGGCAGTTTCGGCTGAGGATATTTTGGGCTACAAGAAATCTCTGAATGAGAATTTGAAGATGGTGGCGCAAACACCGCTGAAGCTGAAGAATGCACGTAAGGCAAAAATTCTGGCATTCCGTCCACCAAATGGAGATTCTGAGCATCTGGCAATTGTGATTGGTGATGTTGGCGAAGAGCCACTAATCCGCCTGCATTCTTCATGCTATACGGGTGATTTGCTAGGCAGTTTGGCGTGTGATTGCGGTGACCAGCTGAGTGAGTGCATCAAGCTTATGGACAATGCTGGCGGTGGAGTAATTGTGTATTTACTGCAAGAGGGTCGAGGAATTGGGCTGATTAACAAGCTGCATGCCTATGCTCTGCAAGATGGCGGGTTGGATACTGTTGAGGCGAATGAATTTTTAGGCTTTGACGACGAAGAGCGCGAATTTGAACCGGCTGTGAAAATTTTGGAAGAGCTGGGTGTTTCAAAGGCAAAGTTGGTTTCCAATAATCCCCGCAAAGCCAAGGATTTGCGGGCGCTAGGAATTGATGTGACAGAAATGGTGCCGCTGCTGGTAACGCATGAGCACAACCATGATTATGTGCAGACAAAGGGCAAGAAATCTGGACATATTGTTTAGTTGAATAAATTGCGCTGCTCTTAATTGATCTTTAACTAGAGGGGGTTAATATAGTAGTATGAATCCTAATGATGAAAAGAAAATTGTAAATGGCTGGGGCTTTGCTGCTATCCAGTCAATGAAAGAGCATGGCATTTTGCCCATGCCTGAGACTTATTCTGTGTGGTTTGAATATCACCGCAAGTCATATCCGCGGATGAATTCTAAAATTGATAAAATCATTGAGGCAGGATCTGTTTTTGACCGCGATGTTTCTCGTGAGCTCTATAACCAGTTCATCTTAAACCAAGTGAGCGCAGAGTCAGTTGCTTCTGCCAGTGATAAAACGCAAAAGATTATGGAATCGGTTCTTGGTCTAATTGATGGCACTGTTTCGGGTGCAGCTGGTTATAATGAAGATTTGGGTGATTTCGCAGCTGATCTTGAAGAGATGGGTGCTATGGATGCGGGGAACATTAATGAGATGATTTCTAGCATTGTGACTAAGGCAAAAAGCTTGAAGAGAGAAGGTGAAAACTTGAATAGCAAGTTGGTTGAGTCGCAGAAAGAAGTTGGTGATTTGAAGGTTTCTCTGGAAGAGGTAAGTCTGCAAGTGAGCTTGGACGCGCTAACTGGGATTGCGAATCGTAAGGCCTTCGATGAGAATTTGGAAGCGTCTATAGAAGAAGCAAAAGCAGAGAAGAAAAGCCTTTGCTTGCTTATGCTTGATGTTGACCACTTCAAGAAGTTCAATGATACATACGGGCATCTGATGGGCGACCAAGTTTTGCGTATTGTTGCTAGTGCAATGAAAAGCGTAATTCGTGGGAAGGATATGTGCGCGCGTTATGGTGGTGAAGAATTCTGTGTAATTCTGCCCGATACGCCGCTGCAAGGTGGTAAGATTGTGGCCGAGAACATCCGCAAAGCAATCGCAACTCGTGAATTGAAGCGCAAAGATACTGGCGAAAGCTATGGTAAGGTTACGGTTTCGACTGGTGTTTCCATATATAACCCGCTCTATGACAACTCCGAAAGCATGATTGAACGTGCGGATAAGGGGCTTTATTTGTCAAAAGAGAATGGCCGCAATTGCGTCAGCGTGGTTGAAGGATAAGATCTTGAAGAGTTAGATTAGGGCATATATAGTGTGAGTATGTTGAACTCACTAAAACCAAATTTTGTTGAAAAGCTTTTTGAGAAAACATTTGTTCCCGCAATAATAATATTCTTCGTCTGCCTTTTTGCAGGCCTGCTTTTTGGTTTGGTTTTCTCGCCTGAAGACTACCAGCAAGGCTCAACCGTGCGGATTATGTATGTGCATGTGCCGTCTGCATGGCTGGCAATGGCGGTTTATGCAATGATGGCCTCGTTTAGTTTTGGATATTTGGTGTGGCGCAATCCGTTGGCATATTATATCGCAAGAGCAGCCGCTCCAATTGGTGCAATGTTTGCGCTTGTGTGCCTTGCAACTGGCTCTGTCTGGGGCTATCCGACATGGGGCACATGGTGGGTTTGGGACGCGCGCCTGACTTCGATGTTGATATTGTTTTTCCTATATCTAGGATATATGGCGCTCGATGACGCATTTGTGGATGCTGAGCGCGAGGCGAAATCATCCTCAATTTTGGCCGTAATTGGTGCGATTAACCTGCCAATTATCAAATATTCCGTAGAATGGTGGAACACTCTGCATCAACCCGCCAGCATTTTGCGCATGGACGGCCCGAGCATCGACGGATCAATGCTGCTGCCGCTGGGCTTGATGGCGGTTGCTTGGCTAGCCTTCACATATGTCCTAATCGGCCTGCGCGTGCGCAATACTCTGATGCGCAAGAAATTGGATTACATGAGGAGCTAGTAGTTTTTTAATTTCCTCCCCGCTGCGCCTTCGGCTTGCAGACTGAAACGCGCTCATGGCTGCTGGTTCGGAATGAATATGTATACGATCACGAGGCCTCGCCGAAGTGCAAGGCCATTGAGGCCGACCGGCCTCAGCGGCCGAAGAGCGTAATTAAAAAACCACCTATCACGTAGTGATAGGATTCGGGCTTTCGCTGAATAGCTTATCGAAGAATAGATAATAAGCCTTTGCGATGCGGGCGATAAAATCTTCTGTCCATAGATTCATGTCATAGCCGCGATTGATTACGTCTGAGAAAATTTCCAAGCGGATTTTTTCTGTAATTTCTGTTTCTGGTAAATCCTTAGCGCGGTCTAGGAAAAACCATCCCGGCGCCTTGTTTTGTTCCATCATTGTTTGAAGATATCCTGCCATTGCTATTTACCTCCCAACTCTTGTGATGCTTGCGCTGCTTGCGCCCCTGCTGTGAGCTGCGCTGCATCTCCTAAATCTCTGCCGTCTTCTACAATTTGCCCTAAGCTAGATGTTGGTACTGTAAGAGCTAAGCCTTGCGGAGTGTCGTCAATTCCAAGTCCTTTTACTAAGGAGCTCATAAATTCGTTTTGTGCAGCTTCAAGGCCTGTCTCGTCACCTCTTTGCTTAAGGAATGAATTTGTATCCGGCATAATTACATTAGGATCGAACTGTTTGCTCCCCGAACCTGGTGGAATCCCATCTACTACCTGATCAACTTTTAAATCTACCATCATAATTTATTCTCCCTATAAGAATCATTCTAGCACGTTATTGTTTCACAACCGTTACAAAACCCTTTACGAAAGGTTAACAAACCCAACTTTTTTCGAGTTGCTGAATTGGCGTTTTTCGGCTAGTGTTTCTGCATGAAACTCAAGGATCTGCGCACATTTATTAAACATCTGGAAAAAACCAACCAGCTTATTCGGGTGACCGAAGAGGTTTCGACCGAGTTGGAAATGACAGAAATTGGCTATCGCCTCATCCGCGAAGGCGGGCCCGCGGTGCTATTTGAAAATGTGAAGGGCTCAGACATGCCTGTTCTAATCAACCTGTTCGGCACGCAAGATCGTGTGGCGGCTGGGCTGGGAACAACCAAAGATGGTTTGCGTGAGCTGGGAGAGATGCTCGCATTTTTCCGTCAGCCAACGCCACCAAGCGGAATTGCTGAAGCTTGGGAAATGCTGCCGATTGTGAAAAAGGCCATGAAGATGCGCCCAAAAACTGTGAAAACCGCGCCTTGCCAAGAAATTGTGCTCAAAGGTGACGAGGTGGATTTGGACATGTTTCCAATTCAAACCTGCTGGCCTAACGAACCCGCGCCGCTCATCACATGGCCGCTAATTGTGACCAAGGGCAGTGGCTCTGAGAAGGTGGATGATTATAATCTCGGCATTTATCGGATGCAAAAGCTCGGTAAGAATAAGACGATTATGCGTTGGCTCAAGCATCGTGGCGGTGCTCAGCATCACCAGAAATGGGACAAGGACGAGAAATTCCCCTGCGCTGCTGTGATCGGATCAGACCCTGCAACAACACTTGCCGCCGTTTGCCCCGTACCAGATAATTTGAGTGAGTACCAATTCGCAGGCCTGCTGCGCGGTGACAAAACGGAGCTGGTGAAGTGCAAAACGATCGATTTGGAAGTTCCCGCAAATGCAGAAATTGTGCTGGAAGGTCATGTGAGTTTGAGCGAATATGCGGATGAGGGGCCATATGGCGATCATACTGGCTATTATAACTCCGTCGAAAAATTCCCTGTTTTTGAAATTTCAGCAATCACAATGCGCAAAAAACCTATCTACCACAGCACCTACACTGGCCGTCCGCCTGATGAGTGCAGTGTGCTGGGTGAATCTCTCAACGAGCTTTTCGTCCCGCTTTTGCAGCAACAATTCCCTGAAATCACCGATTTCTACCTCCCGCCTGAGGGGTGTTCATATCGCATCGCGGTGGTGAGCATCAAAAAATCTTACCCAGGCCATGCCAAGCGCGTGATGATGGGTGTGTGGGGCTTTTTGCGCCAATTTATGTATACCAAAACCATAATCGTGGTGGATGACGACGTGAATGTGCGCGACTGGAAGGATATTATGTGGGCAATTTCCACCCGCTCCGACCCCGTCCGCGACACCACCCTAATCGAGAACACCCCAATAGACTATCTAGACTTCGCCAGCCCAGAAGACAGCATGGGCGGCAAAATGGGCATCGACGCCACCAACAAAGTGGGCTCTGAGACCAAGCGCGAATGGGGCAGGCTGATTGAAATGGACGAGGATGTGAAGAAGCGGGTTGATGCGTTGATGGAGAAGATATCTTCTAAAGCTTAGTCTGTTGCGCGCGGCTCTTTTCAAGTTTTTCTATCGCCTCGATAATTCTCAAAGCATCATACTTTTCTTGGTTATCTGTATAGCTGATGATTTCATCGCTGCCATCTGTCGCATAAAAATTGATGCTTTTTGATATATCTCTTTGCCACTCGGCTGGGTAAATTTGTGTTCTCTCTAAGAACTCTTCAACCATTGGCCGTATGACTTGCAACAATTTGCCATATGAGCAGTTCAGCTTTTGCATCTTCTCTGTCAAGGATTTGGACATTCTCTGGGGTTCAATACTGTCAGCTATTGTGCTCCTTAAGCCGATTGCATCATTGACGATATTTGCTAAATCCTTTTCTGGTGGAATCTTGCCTTCAACAAAAGGTGCTATTAAATAGCCAGAGCCCAGTGGGCGAACGTCATCGAAGTTGCTAACATCTTCCTCGGATATTTTTGTATCTTGCAATGAAGTGTTGTTTCTAGTCTTTCTGCATAGCTGGTGGCATCTTATCATGTAGGTGATGTCATCCGCGCGCGGCTGGAAGTGAGCGTGCATGTTTGCCCATAAGGTTGCGTAGTTTTCTTGTATATCATTCATTCTTCAGTCATGATAAATGAATAAAGAAAGATTTCCAAATAAAGCTTATGCAAAACAACCACATCCAAGGCTATATCCTCGCGTTCATCACGGTCATCATCTGGTCGGGGTGGATGATTATTAGCCGTATGGGGATGCTGTCTGAGCTTTCTAATTTTGATCTGACATTTCTGCGCTTTACCACGGCAGGGTTGATTATGCTGCCGATTGCTTGGCGGAATCGGGGGTTGATTACGCAGCAAAATTGGCGCGGCATTGCGATGATGCTTGTGGGTGCGGGTGCGCCATATTTACTGGTATGCAACATGGGTTTTGCTGCCGTTCCTGCCTCGCACGGAATTTTAACGCCAAGCACAATGCCCCTTTGGGTGGCGCTCGGTGCTTTCTTGGTGTTTGGTGAGAAGGTTGGCTTGTTCCGCATTTGCGGCTATCTATTCATCATCGCTGGCGCAGTTTTTAAGCTCAGTACAGGTGAACACGGGTTTGAAGTGGCGGACTTATATTTCATCTTCGGCGGAATTTTATGGGCGATATACACAATTCAGGCCAAAAAGCATTCATACCT
>JALZVI010000342.1 GCA_023301015.1 Rickettsiales bacterium
AATGGTAGTGGAAGTGGATAATGCTGATGAAATTCCGGAGGATAAAAAATAATTTAAATTTTGTACAATTTCTATTGGTTTACAATCATTACCCTTAAATCCAAGTGTCCTTTTTAAAGACAATAGTCCTGGCTAATTCAATTTAAGATGTTAACCATCTATAACCTTGACCTTGTATTTGCCCACCACCGCATATTGTCCTATATCCAATGTCGTGGTATCCACGGTTACCTGGTTCAATATTTCATCATATGATATCGCAGAAGAATCTCCTTCAGCTGTTGTAACGGTTACTGCCTGAGAAGTCACAATAGGAACAAATGGTGTCAGCACGTCTTTGCCAGGAATGAACTCGATAGTATCTGCATCCTGTACAAAAATAGAATCCCCCGATGACAATACTACTTCGTCACCAGTTGACAACACATTTCGTAGTTCTGATTCAATGTCATCAACTGAACTTTCGTCTATGATAGTAAGGTCATTTCCTAGACGTGTCATGAGATCGTTAACAGAAGCGGTGTCAACTGCAAGTGCCGAAACAGTTATTGTTGAATATGGAGTTACCAGGTCCATATCAGTATACATATTATACTCGTACGAAGAACCTGGGGTGAGATTGTATGAAGAGAGTGTCAAGTCGGTTGTGTCAGATACTATGGTGACCGGATCTCCCGCGTCCTTCGTCTGAGTAAGAGTGTACGTGGTAGCACCGGAAACGGTCGACCATGTAAGATCTGTCAAATGTGTGTACATTGTGGCAGATAGCAAATTTCTATCATGGGGTCCTGCGGTGTAAATGTCGCCAACCGCTGTCGCGTCCAATGCACCGTCGTATAATCTGAAATCAAGCTGACAACCAGTGTACGGACTTGTTGTAAGGTTTTCATTCCAGGCTCCAATAACTAGATCGCTGTCAGTCTGTGTAGGTAAAGCTCTTACGGCCGTTGTTTCGAGTACACCATCGACATATATTACAATGTTCGTCCCATC
This sequence comes from Rickettsiales bacterium, assembly GCA_023301015.1. The sequence continues at coordinate 994 of JALZVI010000342.1, forward strand.
ATATGTTTGTGCGATATTGTACCATGTATCTGCTACTAAAGCAGTAGTGCTTTCAATGGCTGCTAAATTATTAAACGCGTGCTGAAGTACTCCGGATGTATACATGTTAAATCTCCAACGTGCACCTGTCCCATTACCAGAACCTACCGAATACAATGTCTGGGCAGCTGTAAATGTACCCGTAGGTTTTACCCAATAACTCAAAGTTCTACTATTAGTGCTTGTGATTGCAGTCGGTAGAGATGCCGCTGCTAATGCCAAACGAGAAGACCCGTCGAAAAAAGCAACATCACCATACGTACCATCTGAAACAGATGTTACTGTGGTATTTGTCATATGAAGAGAACCTACCGAATCGGTTCCCAACGAACCGGACACTTCGTCCAGTCTATATTGAGTGACAAGAGACATACTTATTATACATATACATATACATATAATTTTAATCTTTTGCGATTTTAACCTCGTATTTTCTACGACCGGGTAGATAGTATCTGATTAATGGACTAGACAGTTTCATCGTATGATTTACTAACAGAAACTAAATATAAACAAGTACAAAAACAATACCAATAACTATTATACATTTTTACACATTTTAAAATTGTTATGGGTTAAACTAAATTTTTAATATGTCAACCGTAACCTGGGTCCTGAATGGATCTGACTATGAAATTTCCTCTGTGGGACATTTACTCCAGCTTATGCACCAGGGTTCCGCTTCTGGTTACACCGACGCAGGGACTCCACCAGCCTCTGCAGCAGATTACTGGACCTCGTCATACATCCAGACAGTAGACATTGACCTTGCTACCGACTCACTTTGTTCACCCATTGGACACGTTGTCACAGCTTTTACTGGTAACTACGATGGTCAAGGATTCAGTATTTCTAACTGGTCACAGTTCAGTGTAAGTTTCGCAACTAGGACAGGATTTTTCGGTATATGCACCGGTTCTACTATCAAAAACATAGTTTGTGAAGGAGTATGGAATAATTCTCCTACAAATCCTCCTACTGAAGGTTCTTTGGTTGCGGCTTATATGAACAACTGTAACTTGTATAATATCACAACGAATTTTGCAACTGGTTCAGGCGTTGCTGCTTCTGGTGGTACTGGCGATTCCGGTATTATTACCGGATATGCTAATAATTGTACCTATGAGAACATAACTATTGGAGGTGTTATTACAACAGCCACTGCTACAGGTAATTTTGGAGGGTGTATAGGAGAAATGAACAACACCACTATAACCTATGTTAGAAATATTGCTGTATTCGAAAATGGAATGTCGACTACAACAAATAGTATTGGAGGTATTGTTGGAACAGGAGGAAATTCTGGCAACACCTATGCATACCTAATGAATGCTATGACAGGAAACATTTCAAATACTAATAGTAATGGTTATGCAGGCGGTATAATTGGAACTCTTGCTGATACAGGTGCTCCATTCGATTACGCAGTGAACTCTATGATCGGTAATATTACTTGTAGTCACAGTGATGCAGCAGGAGGTATTGCTGGCAAAACTACCGGTACAACTGTTCCATGCACAAGAGTCTTCAATTACATGAAGGGTGACGTATCTGCTGGTTTCATTGGAGAAAGTGGTTATAAATCATTTCAGGAAAGTTGGTGCGCAATAAATGGGACTGTTACCGACGTCGTATATGGTTCCCATGCTGGTACAGACAATGTGATTACCCTAGATGATTCGTATGGTATGACTTATTCGTCTAGTAACCAAACTCAGACACCCGATGCTGACACCACTACATACGACGAAACCATTAGTGGTTTAGGTCTTCCATACTTTGAATTTTCTTCAACTGATGCCGCAGGGAACGTGTTCGAATGGCCCTTCGTGTTTGCAAACTTGGGTAATTTTATCAACTCAACTACTTTGTACAACTACGTTGCCACAGAAAACACCACTGGTATATTTAATGGTACAGACGATCTTCTCGCAGACGTTTTTGCCAACTGGACAACAACAGTTATTACTTTCGTAGTATTCACCATCGCAGCAGGAGCCATATCCCTCACCGTAGCATGGGAAGCAGAGACTGGTGCTACTAAATACAAGGTATCATACTCTGATGGTACAAACGAAGTAACATCCGATGCTGCTATCACCGATTTGCAGTACACTATCCAGAATTTAGTACCCGAGTCCACATACACAGTATACTTGTCATACTCTACTAGTACAGCAGAACCTTCTCTCACACTTGGGTTGAAAAATTCAACAACCCTCGCAAACATCGCAGCAAATTACGATTCATCAGCATTCGGTGACGTAAGTTCAGGTTTCGATCTTAGTACATTGAATGCATCATCTTTAGAAAGTATGTCCGGAGTTCTTAACGATTTGTTCGCTTCCGGTAACCAAATCGATTTCAATGTGGGAGGTCAGACCAAATCAACCGAATTCTTGAAGAGAGGAGAAACTGCCACTCTAACAGAAGACGATGTAAACATCTCCATACCATTCGACACTTCATCTGGTTCCGGTCAAACTGCAACATTGTCCTTGTTTGATACCACAACCGTATCACTTACATATGATGAAAGTACAGACGAAGTAACAATTGGCGGAACAGCAGTTTCTTCCGGACAATCCATTATATTAGACGGAAAGAAAGTACAAGTTTTTAACATTTAAACATTTAGTTATATAATATTATGTTCGTTTTATAATTTTAAATCTAAAACCCAGAAAGACCCAACGATTCAATCGCCTTTATAGACGCAGATGAATCCAAATAATTGAACGCTTCACCATCTTGAATATCACTAACCCTAACACCCTGGTATATCTTTCTCATACCAAGTGCCTTATTGGATCTACCAACCTTCTTGGTTGCTCTTTTTAATTGGGATGCTCCGAGAGCCTGCCCACCTCGTTTGAAACTACGAGTAATTGTGGTACCGAATATAAATTCAGCGATCTGTTGACCCCTACCTATCTCACAATCATATGTACCTAATTCGCTATTATAAAAGAAGTCCATACCGAACCTAGTACAATAAGACTCTGTAAAGTTACACAACCCCTTCCTTTCGTTATAAGTAACACCCTTACCGGCAATTAGACATCCTTCATATATATTGTACAATGGAGAACTTTGACCATAACCATTCAAGAAAACTGCGAATTCTGGCATAACTGCTTCTCTTTTCCTGTCTATCTCAGCCTGGTCCTTCTCTCCATTTGTTTTTAATTGCTTAATACGCGCTCTACGAGATAAACTAGCAAGCTTCTGTTCTCTCTGGGTCTCTATATCTTTCCGTCTCTGTTTCTCCGCTTTTATGGACTCTATTTGTGTTGCAACTACTACAGCCATCTCCTCATTATGATCAAGTTCATGTTGCTCTTCTATAACAGCCTCAAATTGAGATTTCAAATCAGAATATGATGGCAACCAAGTTGGTACCACAGGTATCTTGTCTAGAGTGTAACATACCTTCTGCTCTTCAGGTACAAGTTCACCCAATGGATACTTCAGACACTGCTTACCATTCTGTGTTACCCAATTAGATGGAGTCTTAGATAAGTGAGCAATCTTTAGATCGTCGAATTTGAATATATCGGCATCAGCTGGTGTGATTTCATCAATATGGACAGAAATCAACGAATCGACTGTTAATTCATGTTCGGCCCTTCCTTCTGCTAAAATCTTATCATGTGTTGCCATGTAAGTACTCCTATCCAATAGCTCATCAAGACTTTTATCAGGAGAATATTGTATCCAGAATTCCTCTTCTGGGTCCACCAAAACGAGAATCCAACCCTTACTGACTTTAGATAGAATTTCGGCTGCGAATGCACGAAGTTTGGCGGATTCTGCACGGTTGTCTATCTCGGAATCTCCACTAAATATGCTACCCTTTCTATTTTGACTTTCCAATACGTCAGCACGTAAATTCAATTCTAGTGCGTATTGTTTAGAATGTTCGAGTGTTGGTATAGGATTACCAAACATGTTACCCTTATCGAGTTCATATGCTTCAGCACTTGTATATGTACCAGTTTTTGCGAATTCACCCCTATTATGGTGAATATCCAAAACCCTGAAATAGTCATGCTCACGTTTGATAAACCTATACATTGGGTTCCACCTTAGAGAGTCTATGAACTTAACCTTATTCTGATGGAATCGGTTGAAAGCAGCAACTCCTGTTTTATTGAGAACAATTTCCATGATACCAGAACTGGGTGTGAAATTGTCTTTCTTGGTGTGGACACGATTGCTTTCCTTATTGTCTTTGGCATATGGATGCACATGATTGTGCCTGACATCGATGTCCTGTAGGAATACATTGTCCAACTTTGCAGCAATTAAAGATACTACCAGATTAGGATCTTCCTCTAATTGTGTTGCCAATCTTTGATACTCTGCTGATATGACTTCTGTAGATTCACTATCAGGCATGACCTCGAAATTGGCCTCATTCCTTGTCATGAAATCAGTAACCGAATCTTGGAACCAATCCATAACAATATTAGAATACGTCTCTGCTTGTTCCGTAGGAGACATATGGAACATGGGATCTGCCAATAAAGGACTTTCGAATCCCTCATCGACTAATGCTTCATGGTACTGTTTCTCTATAGGATCTCTCTCACCCTTTAGTTTACCATTTGTTTGAGAATCATTGTAACCAGATGGATCCCATAAGTCCAATACTAGAGATAATACGTCGAAAATCATCAATGCTATACCAAGAGGTCCCATACCCAGTTTAGCAAAAGCCTTTGCACCTATTGCTGCACCCTTTGCGGCAAGCTTGGTACCTACACGACTGGCTATTTTGACACCCACAGTGCTTGCAGTCTTTTTCATTGCCTTACCTGCAAACTTTCCTGCCAATTTGATACTCTTTGTCATACTCTTTGCAGATTTACCGGCAAGTTTTTGCATACTCTTAGCCATTGCCTTCTGACCCTTAGCTAAACCCTTGGCAGCAAGTTTACCAGCCTTCGAACCTCCAACCTTTTTAGCGATTTTACCACTTGTTTCTATAATAGTACCAAGATCTAGAACAAGAGATAATAGGATTTCCTTTGCAAGCATCCTGGTTACCTGCCAGTAAGGGAACCCCTGTGCAACTGGGTCGAATCTACAACATTCTACATCCCACGAGTTGGTAAACTGAACCCACCCCTCTCTGCAAGGGGGCTTATTGTTGCGACAAGTATTTTGTTTTAGTTCATCTTGCATCTCAAAAACAACAGCTGCAACAATTTCATCTATTTTACTCTTTAGCCAATCATCCCATGGCATAAGAGCCAATACAATATCAAGAGTGGAAAGTCCGGTATCTTCATCAACAGCGGGTAGAACTTGACCATCCTCGCCTCTAATAGAATCTTCAGTCTCTGGTTGGGAATCCTTGATAAATGCAGCGGATGGTAGGACTGGTGTGTCTGACAATTCCATAATTCCTGGTGAGAATACCACATCTGACAAAGATATTTCAGATGGCAAGTCATTGTCATCGGTACCAATAACACTGTCTATGATAGAAGTGTACTGTGTATCAAGAGCTGCGAATAGATCACGTTCTAGAGCATCTATAACAACATCAACATGACCCATGATATCCACTGCAAGATCCTTTGCGAATATAGTAACATCGATAATATCCCTCCTGAAGGAAGACTTGGACTCGTCTGCAACCTCCATAAATTGAGCTCTGAAATCAGACCTAGCATTCTCCCATTTCCTGTTGAATCTCAGAAGTGATATACGACGTTGTGTGGCAACTTCTCTAGCTGCAGAATTAACTATATTTTTCATACCCAATTCAACAGAGGATTGTCTTGCACCAAAAGAGACAATGTTGTAATCGGCTAAAATCCTCTGTGCCTCTTCTTCCATTACAGGTGCAGCCACTTCTTCTACATCAGCGCGATGGTTCCTCTCCAATTCAACAAGTTCGTTAACATGTTCCCTGAAAACGGTACGAGCTGTAACTGCCAAACCATTCATTTTACCTTCGATATCATCCAAATGAGATTGGTATATATCGGTGATCTTTTCAGTAACAATGGTAGCAAACTCATCCTTGATCAACTGTATCTTGGTATTGAAGAAATTCCTAACCCTAACACCTTGAACATCCTCTAATTCTAGTACGGCGTCACCTAGACCATCCTCCAACTTTACCAATGTAGATTGTTTTATAGTCTCCGAGAATGAACCCATACTCTCTATAGTACTATCAAGTGTTTGGTTGAGGAGTCTAATAGAATCTTCATCCTGGAGAGATGTACCATCTATTATGTTTCTGAAATCACCCACGACCGAATCCATAAATCCATTAACCTTTGAAAATAGAGAATCTATCAACGCGGACTTTTCCTCCCTCATATTCTTAAGTACAATCTCAGCACGAGCATTTGTCTGGTTTATGATGTGTTCTTTCATATCAATAAACCTTATTTCATCACCATCAACAAATGGTTTGGATTGCTCTTCGAACCAAGCAAAGTCGTATGGTTTCAAAGACTCCTTTATAAACTCAGTATTTAAATCTTTACCAAAATCCTCGTATATTTCTTCAACCTTCTCGAGTACATCATCAATTATACTCTGTCTAACACCAGATATTAGATCAGTAACAACAGAGTATTCCATGTTACCCATGAATCTATCCAGGGTAGCTCCTACTTCCAATCTAGCTAATTCATTCTCCTCCTTCATTTCCTGGTCAATACCAGACTGTAACCTCAATGGGATTATTGTAGCATAATCATCGTGAAGTTTAGCCATCATAGGTTTGATGGCATTAAGTACTATAGTGTCATCCCTGAAAAACAGATTTGCCCTGGAAAGCAAGAAAGTTCTTGCATTTTCATACATATAATGAATGAATCCAGTCCTGGCAAGAGACAACATATTCTCACCAGCCGAACTTAGCATATCAACAAACTCAGCCTCGAAATCAGTACTAATCTTATTTATATCGAACAACCTATCCTTAGAATACTCAAAGAAGAAAGCATCGTTCAATGCTCTTCTCAACTGATAGAATTGTACAATGCATGTCTGTCTACCCTCAGATTCGGACCTAAGAGATATAGATTCGTACTCCAAGAAAGATGCGATAATAACAACCCTAAGTTCCTTGAGCAATCTTTCAGCATACTTGGAATACATGGGCTCTAGTTCACTAATACTGGTTGACACAACCAAGTTGGATGCCTCAGAAGCTTTGCGAGTATCACGTGCGAAAAGTTTAAGAACTCTCTTTTGGTCATCATCAAGAAGTGAATCGCCATCTATAGTATTAACTCTCATAGTGAAGACGCGACTATATTGAGATACAAGAACACTCTGTACAGTAGAAGCCCTTCTGGAAAAGAATTCTCCTAAGTCAGAATAAATAGATGATTCAGGACCATACTTCTCATCCATAAGTTGGATAAACTCATCAGACCTACCAATATACTGTTCCATTAGTTCGGTACTGACTACATCTTCTATATGATTTTCGGAAACAATAGTTTGAGTTTCCAATTGTACCCATGTATCCAACTGAGATCCAGGGTTCATTTCGCTCTTAATCCTAAGAGCATGAAACAAGAAGCGTTCATATGTGGTAGATTTCCATTCTAGAACCTGGTCAAATATATAGGTAATACGTTCCAAACGCTTGGTAGTATTATCTTGTACCAATTCAGTAGCCTTTTCGTTTATAGAAGCAGCGACAACCCTCATGTTCTTCTCGAATGTATCTAGTATATCTTGATCGGATGTATAAGAAGAAATGGTTTCCCTGAGTTTATTCATGGATAAATTTGTAATTATCAGAATTTTATCACTCAATATTCCCGCCTGTTCGGTCGTCAACTTGGAGATATATTTATCAAAGGATGCCTGTGTAGAACTGGTAGCTCTTTCCACCAAAACAGGTATATCTAGAGAGAACAACGATGGTACATTTTGGAAAACTTCATCTTCAAATAGAGAATCAACCTTCCTAAGCATAACATCCCACTTGAGGTTTACCAAAACTTCATCCATATCTTCCAAGATTACCTTTGTGAGTTCAGTGTTGACATTGTTAGACAAAGCAATGGCCTTCTTTGTGTTAGCAGAATCCACTCGTAACTTGTATATCCCCGCGAGGACAACAATAACGATTACAATCCTGAGTGGTCTGTTTATCATCATGTGTCATTAATGTTAATAAACATAAAATTTTTTAAAAACTATATTTATAAACCATGAGTAAGGCTATCGACGATATTGCTTTTGCAACTGCAAAGGGAAGTGCAAAATCAGGAGGAACCGTCGTCGATGTCGGGTCAACAGTACTAAAACACTCCAACAAATTTGACCCAATGTCGGTACTTAAAAACGTAGATGGTGCATCATTCTTCAAGAATATAGGTATACCAGAATTGCCTATACGAACATCAAAACTTTTCCATACAGGAGGTGCATTGAAGAATCTCAAGAAGGTAGACCTGGACGCCCTCATACCTAAAAAGACATCTGATATACTAACATCTGTTTCTAAATCAGCAGATGATGTTGTGATTTCATCTACAGATGACATAGCATCATCACTAAAAAGAATAGACCTGGGAGACGCTACAGCCATATCATCAGTAGCAAATAAGTCAGCATTTACAAAACTTAAGGATATATCTCAACAGATAACAAAATTATCAAAAAAGAACGTTGGGTCCCTAGCAAATAAGAAAACACTAGATGCCAAAGCAATAGACGATGTAGCCGATGTGAATGTATTCAAAAATACAGATGAAATGACTGACTCTCTTAAACAATCATCCGGTCTATCAAAGTCTGTCGATGATATAGCCGAAAATGGAGGAGATGCTGCTAAGACAGCAAAGAACTTAGAAACAGGCCAGATAGATGACATAGCGGACCAGGCAAAAAATGGAAAATTAGGAAAAGCACTTGATTTTGCTAAGCGTCACGAGACAGCACTATCAATGAGTATAGTGGGTGCATTCATGGTATCAGAATTTGTAAATGGAAACCTTAAATTTGGAAATGGAGGTGTAGGAGATGATGAAGAGGTCCTAGAGGAGGAGATAGCCGATCCGGGGGAATCTAACGAAGAGACTCAGATCTCTGAAGCAGGGAACTCCGTAGATGTACAACAGACTGATGAATCTGAGGCAGACAACAAATTAGCTTCAAATGGCGTTATAATAGGCGTAATTGCTGCTGGTATGGCCTCTATGGCATTGTGAGTATTTTTTTGTACGTATACGTTATAATCATATTGTTGTTATGGGTGGCGATGATTTAAGCCTTAAATCGTTCAATATGAAAGATATATGCACGGGATCAAACTTCAATGCAGTTGTAGTAGGCAAGAAGGGAAGTGGTAAGAGTACAGTCATACAAGATATGATGTATTACCTGTCAAAGTCAAGTGTACCCCGTATATGTGTTTTCTCTGGTACAGAAGGTGCAAATGGTTTTTTTTCACAGTATGTACCAGAAACATTCATTTTTGATGGAGAAGGTGTGGATGGTAGACTACAAAACATAGTCGAGAACCAGAAGAACCTGGCAATAAAGAAAAAAGTAGGAGAACTAGACAATGATACCGATACAAGAATAATAATAATATTAGACGATCTTGGTTTCGACAACAAACTATTCAAAACTAAAATACTTAAAGAGATATTCATGAATGGTAGGCACCATGGGATCATACTTATTACTGCTGTACAATATGTTAAAGATTTAGCACCATCCCTAAGAACCAACACAGACGTTGTATTTGTAATGAAACAAATGGACCAACAGTCAAAACAAAGTCTATATGATTCTTATTTCGGGATATTCGATAAACCAGCAGACTTTAAAAATGTCCTAGATGGGTGCACAAATAACTTTTCATCATTGGTAATGGATAATAGAGGTGCACCATCATGTGTCATT
>JALZVI010000343.1 GCA_023301015.1 Rickettsiales bacterium
TGTTATTTCATCATATAGTGTGTCCATAAGAGCAAATGTGAAGCTACTTTCAGATTCCGAGTATTTTACACGTAAGAAAACAGGGTAACTTGCCGATATGATCCTCATGGTTCCTAGAACTGTGTTTAATTCGCTGGAATCTTCCGCAACTTCGAAGTGAGGTACACTCTTGAGTATAGATGGGTGGTCTAAATGAGCGCTCAAGTCCCATGGTGCAGTCCACCATTTATGACCAACACTAGAGTCGTACACCCCCCCACTTGTTGAGTCCAGGTTAGATGACAGAGTTGTAGATACGCCATTTATAGTAAGATCACCAGTGAAGTCCGAGAATGCTGTACAGTATTCAGCATATTCAGGTCTGAACAATTTGACGTTGTTGGCATTGTACCCTTCGATGGTCCCACTGAATGCAGAATATGCCCCCTTGTATATCTTATATGCTGCATTGGATGCATGCCCCAGTATTGCGTTCACGTATCCAGATGTGGATGTAGATGCTATCAGTGAACCACGACCCGTTACATAGAATCCCCCTGCGTCTGTGGTACCACCTTCTGCCTTTGGGAATAGAGTTGATAGACCATTGGAACCACTTGGACGTCCTTGTATGAGACAATTGATATTTGCCCCGATACGGTTACCAAGTGTTACCAGTCTACCGAATATACCTTCGTTGTTACTACTAGTTGTTCTACCAACAGTCAGTGTACTTGTTGTGGCTGTAAATAAATCAGACCCTGTGAAATTATTTGCTGCCATTAGTGGTACATTGAATAGAGCATCTCCACCTGCGAGAGTGTAATTGTGTCTAAATATTGACTGGTAGATACGAGCACCCCATATACCTGAGCTCCAGAAAGTTCCTGTTATGTTGTTTGATATGTATACACAATTTGTAACATGACAATCAGTGTTACCAACGAATGCAGTTCCTGTGGATCCCACAAATTTCACACCATCAACAGAAGATGCGTTACTGACGTTGCTGAATAGACCATCCTTGTGGTTAAGGATCTTGAACCCATTACCGAAAAATTGCCCTTCGAAATTTATGTAGTCAGTTGTGGCAAATGTTTCTTTGTATAGGTCTATATCGGCGGTCATGTAATATCTGTTAAATGGATTGAATGTTCCACTAAAGTTTGTAACATACATAGCCTCTAGATCTGCTACAGTTGATATGAGAATTGGGTCACTAGACACTACGCTGAAATCAGCATGTGTAGATGCCTGTACACCATTTAGAGCCTCCACCTGTGTACCAAGAGCGTCTCCGAAGTTGAATACTAAATTGTCGATATCACTTGCAGATACTGTAGATCCATTCCATATCAGTGTTTTTGTGACTTCCAGTGGGAATGTGATCTCGGCGGATATACCAGTTGTTATAACCCTGTATGTTCTAGAGTAGAATGTCAGCTCGAATGTACTGTCATCTACATAGTCTAGTCTTGGGAAAACAGGGTACAAACTGGGGTCCGCAAGTTCAATTGTATATATACCAGATATATCCTCAAAGGTTGTAGAACTTTCTATGGGTGAGAAGTGAGGGGTACTCTTTAGGAACGAAGGGTATGATGTATCAAGTGTCCATGGTGACCACCATATAGTAGTGTTAAGTGAATAAACAGCTCCCCCACTACCATCCTCGTTCACAGTAAGTGCCTCCCCGTTGTATGTACCAGATAGGTCTTTGAACGCAGTACCTATGTTGGCGTACAGGTATGCCCTGGATGTATTTGTTGTACCAGTATAACCTGTGAGGTTACCCTTGTTTGCAAAGTAACACTCGTTCATCTGGTGTGGCCCTGATCCACTTGTACCATCGTAAAGACCACCCATATATGCCATATCAAAATCACCACATATGTAATGACCCGCACCGTGGGTGGATAACAACCTACTGTACAAACCACCACCGAAACTCTGTGAAGATGTTGCAGTAGAGAAACGTCTACCTATGAAATTGGCAGCACATCCTCCCATAACATACGAATTTTGTCCGGAGAATGGAGATGAATCTTCGTGTGTTAACGTAATACCAGATGTACATGCGAAGAACGAATTTGAAACACCGTGTGATGTTGCGTTTACCATACCATTGGTAAGCCTACTTGGTCCGGATATTAGACCGTAACATTCCGATATATCTGCGTATCCAAGAGAGATCGAGTGTGCAAGTACACTGACTGCTGTGAATTTACCAGTCGATATACAATTTTTAACTCTATGGTTACCATTTATAAATTGGAATGGGGATGCTGTACCATTCTCCCATACGATATTGGATACATCTGCCTTGTCTGCCAACATACTAAATGTAGAACCCTGTCTGTTTTGGATGTGGTATCCCTGGCCATCGAATATACCCTTGAAGTTGTAGAAAAGTGGAGTAGTGGGTAGCTCGTTTAGATCAACATCATTGGTAAGTATATACTTGTTTCTCACATTGTATACGTTGCTCCCAAAACAGTTTGAAAAATCAGCAGCATCTGACAGTAGGATGTAATTCGGTATGTATTCCAGAGTATCTACTACATCCTTTCCTTGTATCCCGGACAGGGTAAAAGGTTCGAATGCTATACCACCAATTACGAATGTTTTAGAGTCTACTGATGTGAGTTCTGACCCCCTGAAGTATATCTTCCTAGTTGCTTCCAGTTCGAATGGTAGTATGAACTGTACTACAACATTTCCATCGATCTCAATGTCACCGTCTGCATTGGTTAAATCGACGTAGAAATTCAATCCTGTTTTATCAGCCCTGAATTCTAGGAATGCGGGTAGGTATGCCCAAGATGATGCGTACATCTGAACTGTACCCATAACGTCGTTTATTTCATTCTCATCTGGTATGGGTATTGCGTGAAGACACTTCTTGATGAATGCTGGGTAATCCTGGTGACTAGAAAAGTCCCATGGTGTGCACCATATACTACTTATTTCAGAATATACGGCCCCGTTGCTACCTATTAAGTCAGAATCTATAAGTGTCTCGTCGTTGTACTGGAGATACTTTGTCGAGAAATCAGAGAATACAGTACATTGGTTATTACCTGTGAAGTTCGATATGTATCTGGCCTTTGGTACACCTGAATTCGCTGCATATGCCTCCTTGAGGTTGCTACCTCCGCCAAATATAGCACCTAATGCACCAGTGTTGTTCCACATATTGTATTTACCTGCTGTATAGAAACCACTTGAACTTGACCAGTTACCGGATACAACTCCGACAAGACCACCAGCTGTAAGAGTTGTGTTGTACATATTACCTCTTACGTTTGATGTGAGACCATGCATATGGTCTGTAAATTGACCTGCTGCTGTCCCAGTATAGTCGCTTCCACCATTTACGAATAAATCTGTTGCTGCTACGTGAAGTCTTTTACCGAATTCTATCTCTCCTACCAATGCACCAGAACCATCAGATCCAGCAGTTATATTACTATACCCGCATGCTAGAACCGAACAATCTTCTGTGATAACATACTGAGAAAGGGATGCAGATAGGCATCCACCTCTTGATGTAAGTCTTCCTCTGAAGTGGATATTCTTGAGCATACAGTAGTAATTACCATCGAACACACCTGTATTGGTAGTTACGAAGTTTCTGAAAGTTACATTCTTGTAAGTAAAACCTCCGAATGTTGCATCTGCAACTGCAGGAAATACCACATTCATGTCAAGTATATCATAACCTCTTCCATCCCACAATCCCTTGAACTGGGTTATTCTGTATGTATTTGCCAATTGAGTGTCAGGGAATTGTATATCGGCTGTCATGTGGTATACATTTGCTTCGTGGAATGCCCCAGTATAGTTCAAGTATAAAAGTGCACTATAATCTGCATAGTCATTGATCAGAATATCACCGTGAAATATAGAGAAGTCTGTTATTGTTGACGCGGCAGTACCCATAGTAGTGGTTGTAGGTTCTGTTAGTGTATCAAATACTGTGGAAGAAGTTGTCACACCGGCATAATATGTGTCTGTTTCGAGTAACATGGTCTCGTCACATACAAACGACGAAGAACCCCTAGGAGTAAATTTCACAGATACTTGAGATGTGATGTCAGTGTATGATTTGTCATATACGGTCAATCTTACATTTGGATCTTCGTATGAGAATTTAACGAACATTGGGTATTGACAGAAATCGGTTGTGTGAACCTGGAGTGTACCCATCATGTCTTCAACAGCTTCGAATGTTTCAATTACTGCGAAGTGATTACATTCTTTAAGCATAGATGGTCCAGACGACTCGACCCATATACTGGAATCATCACCCATGTGACCATTATTAACAACAATGTCAGAATCAAGTGGGATAGAGTTATATGTGGGTACTTGCTCACTGTATATGGTACATCCTCCAATAGATGCGCCATATTGGTAATTTGATGATGTATCTATTGCATTTTGAGTAATAAGATCACCATCCCCATAGTAGAAAAATTCAGTGGGGCTACCAGATGTTGTACCGAACAATCTCCCTGTACTATTGGCGGACCTAGATAGAATTGTACCGCTTCCTGTGGCATACCCACCCTCTGTATCATACAGGTCCTTACTAGTAGTAGTCCCCAAAAGGAGACCGATTTGCTTAGTGCTGGAAATGTACCCATTGAAATTCACAGCATTTACCCCTGACCATCTACCATTAGGAGAAATTAGACCCACTTGACCTGTAGAGTAAATATACACGTCGCTAGTCCCTGCTACGAATGATTTGGTAATATTGTAGTTGTTACCTGTACCAGACAAAGCTCCTATATTACTTCCTGTGATACGAGTAGAGCCGGACATGAGCACGGTATTGTTTTCGAATGTTACAGTGTTAACACTAGTGTTTCCTACTAGACACGATACTGTTGTCTTGAAAACACCACATGCTACACAGTTAGTCAAAGATGCAGTTCCGCTCATAGCATTTACGCATGGTGAATTCGAATTGTTATAGAATACGACGTTTGTAACCGAACATCCAGTTGTGATTGTATTGAACAATCTACCATTTGAATTCATTAGCTTGAAATTTCCACCGTCGAAGTTGCCTCTCCAGTTCGAAGAAAGGGTAGTTGAAGATCCCTCGAAATCAATGTCAGCTGTCATTAAGAAATTGTTTGCATTGTAAAAAGAAGATGCGGAAGAGATTGCTGTCCAGTCCGCAACATCTCCCACTGTGATAGTGTCGGTAATTTCTACCGTAAAATCGGTGACATCTTTAGCAGCTGTTGTCATGCTATTTATACATGTAAGAGATATTAAATTTCATATTTATTTGCTTTTTTAAATCAATCCTGATTGAACTTGAAAATCTCCGAGTATGGGATACCAGGATTTGCTATTTTACGGCTATCATACTTTGTAATATCTTTTGAAATTTCTACTATTGCATGAGAATCGATGACTCTCTTTTCATTATAATTTTTACATATAGAATATGGATGGTAATGTTTATCACATACTTCTCCCAATACCTTACAGTCTTCGATGGCTGCATTTATAGCTTCTCCAGATTGTAGTGGCAGTGAATGGGCCGAATCTCCCAGTAATACGACTGATTCAATAGCAACATGGGAACTACTTACGATTTTTTGTGATCTCTCCGTCCCCATTTTTTCATTTAAAATTCCCGTATACGATGGGTCAAAAACACCATCTCCTACACACATTACACATGAAATTTTACCATCTTTTTGGGGGTGACCTATAATTTCATCATAATTATTGTTCCATATATGCACGGAATTTCCCCATGATGGATCATAACCATACATGTCAGTTATATCAAGTTCCATCGTCTTAACGGTCTTGTCATGTACTTGTTTTGTTGTACTCATTTCTGACTTGAACCTATCTAACATGTGTTTTCTTACCAGAGAATTAATACCATCTGCCCCAATTAGTAGATCATATGTTTCACCTGCACCATGTGACATGTGGATAGTTTTTTCATCTATGTCTAGATGAATAAGTTCCGAGTTCATGCTATTTATATCCAACTCATTTATACGTTTATTCATTGATTTAAGTAAATCACTTCTGCTTATAGATGCATAATTTGACGTATATGTGATAAAGTTGTTATCATGCGAGTAATGATTTATCCTCTTGTTGGTATATTTAGAATCTGTTTTGTATTCTATACCATTGTTATCCAGTATATCAGTTGCTCGTTCTGATAAAAGATAATTAAAGGAGTCATTTATTTCACGTGTTTCTCTTTTACCGTATATAGAGACATTATGCCCTTTACCTGCCAGCACTATGGATGCAAGCTTTCCAGTTGGACCAGATCCCACAATGCAAATATTGAGTGACAAAACTCCTGGTAGGAATTTCAGAATATAGAGTAATTTGATCATTTTTTAATTTGTGTATTTATACAGCAGTAGTACTACCCAAAACTTGTTTGATTTTATTTTTCAGTATACTTTTTATTTTTGATATAATTATTTTCTCATTTACTGGTTTACCTATGAATTGTGTATTATCTATACTTAGACACTTTGTTGTCATGTTAGGGTCTGTTGTAGCAGATACGAATACAATTGGTGTATTTATATTTCTACCACTTTTACGTATAACCTTTGATGCTTCAATACCATCCATAATAGGCATAAACACATCCATGAGAATTAAAGAATATTTAACATCAGAACACAATGTTACGGCCTCCTTTCCATCTTCGCATAATATAGATGATATTCCATTTTTCTTCAATATTTTCTCAAGTACCATCCTATTTACTAAATTATCGTCCACTATAAGCGCATTACCGCTTAATTCAAAGTCATTTCCATGTATACTATCTCCATCCAAGTCATATTCTGTCTTTTCATGATACTTGATAGTGTCATTGGTATTTAATTTCATATTGAATGATATAGAAAATGTTGTTCCCGTTCCTACTGTACTTTTACATGATATAATACCACCCATGAGTTTAATTAATTTATCACATATTACCAATCCTAGTCCAGATCCACCATAATCCTTGTATGTCTGTTTTAGCTGATGTACCTTTACAAATGGTTTGAACATTATCTTCGTGTAAGATTCTGGTATACCAATGCCAGTATCTTTAACTTCTATATTTATTAAGTAAGTTTCGGGAGTGGTCTTATATGATTTTACTGTTATAGAAATACTACCAGTTTCTGTAAATTTGATAGAATTCGATACAATGTTTGAAATAATATGTTTGACTTTCCCGTGATCACCTAACATAGCATTCATAGGTGTTGAATTTTCTACTAATAAGTTTATAGGTACTGTTTGTTTAGTAACTATAACAGACATAACAGAATCATGAATTGTAGAAATTATATCTGATTCTGTGATTTCAATTTTTACATTTTCATCTTGCAATAGTGATACGTATAGAAGATTGTTAATCATTGAGACAAGAGATGAGCTACATTTCTTCATAACATCAACATAATCGGAAAAAACTATACTATCGCATTGATCCTTGAGTATATCAATTAGACATGTTATCCCATTTAGAGGGGTTTTTATTTCATGTGATATACATGAGATAAACCTGGAATGCATGGTCTTGGAATCCTTTGAATTGATATTAAATACTATAAAAACTATCAGGAATGAAAGTGTAACAGATATCAAAGTCCCTAGAATTACTATCAAAATACTGATTTTTTCAGATTCCAGTGGTGAAAAACATATTGACAATATTGATCCAGTAGCAACATTAACTATCTTACATTCATTCTGTTGGTATTCTGCACCATAAAATAAATGAAAATTAACACCATTATCATTTGATATTGATAACGATTTTACAGCATCTTCTGTCCCTACAGGTATTAAAATTTCTGGTCTTACACCACTTACGATTATAGCAGTATCATCCCTAAGTGGCTCTAATACCAATAGCCCGAGTTCACCAGTATCTATAAACAGTACAGGGTTAGAAATATGAGTGGTAGAATTCAAAGTAGATAACTCAATGGTGTTCTGTAGATCCAGAGCGTACAAATCAAGTCCTACAATACTCCCTGGGAAGTCGTTTGGAAAGTATTCATACTTTATGGGCCAGTAGAATTCTGAATCATCATCATATGGTAATTTTGTTAAGTTAGGGTGAAGAATAGAAATACTCCTGTTGTAAATTCCACTGGTGTTGGTTTCGAATGACAATCTGTCATCTCTATATACTTTCTCGCTATACACAGTTATTTCTATTTCCTTTCTTTTTGACGAAATATCACTAATTTCAGAAAATTGGTCTTTATTCAAATCAAATGTATCCATTGTATACGCCATCTCTGATGTATGCAACAATAAATCAAATGTCTCCATCGTATGTCGAGCTATACGCTCACTCTCCAGATCATATGAAATGATTGAAGATCTTGCACGTGCATTCTTTATCGTAGACGAAATTGAATATGAAGCAGAAAAACCAATTATTATCAATACAACACAAACCACCCATAAAGCGTATTTCATATCATTATTCCTATGTATACATTATAAACTACACATATAAAACAAAATAAAATATTGATTATATTTTAGAAATGACAATGCTGGAAAACCTAAAGGCACGAAATATTCTATTCGGAGAACTAGATGATATCTTCAATAAAATAACTGTAAAAATACACGTATTCAAGGGACTTGATACAGACGAGAGGAAAATCAAACATGAAAGTATAATTGACATGTGGAAACAATTTACATCTGTCTGCAATGGTGGGGTAGCGAGATCCCATATAAATAGATACGAGAACTGGATTCTCAGTAAAGGGAAGGATGACAAGTGGCTCCCATTTGACTATATATTAAGTATATCAATAGGAAGTTTGATACTGGGATTCAGTATAATGTCCGAAAAGAATCTGAACATAGTAAATCCTATGGTTAATATAATAATAGACGAGAAAAACCGAGATTGTTTTGGAAATGATATTATACTGGCAAATGTATCAAACATACAAAAGGATAAAAGTATGTATATAGACATAATATGTGGTCATAAATCTACTAAAATTGGTAGACAATTGCTATCCGCATGTGAAAATTTTGCACTGAGATTGGGAATAGTAAATATCCACCTGGAATCTGTTTCTCCTGCATTTGGATTCTACAAGAAGATGGGCTTTGTTGATTTCAGAAACCCAGAAGATGCATGTTCATCCATATTCGATGCAGGGCATGGACAATTGGAGAGATCATTTTTAAATATTCGTAATTATTTCATTACTACATATAGTAACAGTAATAGAGTTACAAATGTAGAAAAAGAGTTCAATAAATTTTCTTCTAGGCTATCGTATAAACGTGGGGCTTTATTAGATGCAATACTGTCATCTGGGAGTCTAAATAACGAACAAATAGCTGAATTCGCCACAAAGGATAAAACAACACTCGTAAATATGATGGATGAGATAATTATGAGAATATTCTCTGATCGCGATCATATTGAAATACCAATGTCAAAATGCCTACTAGGTAAATTTAATAACATATACAGTTAAATAAAATTGAGTTAAATGAAACTGCAGCATCAATGATACTGCAATTTTATTATTATATTGATTTAAGTATTTAAAAATGTAACATCAAAACTAAAAGGTTGTTCCTCAACCTCATCTATAATTTAAATTTTTATTCTAAAAAATATTTTTACGATCCAATCTGGAGACTGGGGCCAATCCCACCACCGATAAATTGTTCTGGTGCAACAATAGGTACCTGCTGCCCACCACTGGTGAAATCGATTGCTTCCCTCCTTTCACGAGGAGCTGGTTGCACACTCTCCTGAGGGAGTTCATCCTGTCTCATACCTACACTGGGGTTGAATTCAGGTGCTTCCATTCCACCGATGAGACCATCTTCTCCAATCTCGAGTGGCTGGTCGACTTCGGATGGGATTTCTTCAGGTGTGTCGTTTAGCAACTGTGTATCAAGCTTGATCATCTCTAGCACATCATCGAACTTTTCAGTGGCAGCTCCCAATACAGCCTTGAATTCAGCAATACTCTGATCAGTGTCAATAGAATTCAACTTCTCCACAATTGTGTTACTGACAGTCCTGTACGCAGCCTCCAAAGCTTCCTTTAGATCTTCTGGTGTACCCTTCTCCTTTGCCTGCTCGTAAAGACTCTTTACTGTTTCGAAAGCCTCCTTAGTGTCAGGGACACCACCAGACTGAGATAGATCGTAAGTAGAGTATGCAACCATGGCAGTTAGGAAGAATAGGAACCTCTTCTGGGAGAATAATCCACCCTTAAGACCTTCAACGACTTCGTCATCATCACCTTCTAGGAGCATAGAGTTGATTAGGTCCATAGTTTCTTCAGAAGTTTCCAATGTGAAAACTCCGTTAGTGATGCCCAACCCGTATATAGTCTGCCTTCTCTTTAGAGAAAGTACTGCATTAACAACACTACCATCCAAATCACCGTGTACAAATTCAAGGTCACTGTAGTCATGAGATGTAACAGATGCATATCCTCCAAGCATCATGTTAATCATTGGTACATTGTCGGGGTTAGAGTCGATAGACCCAGGGATGTTACTTATCATCTTCAATGTAGCGTCTACTACATTCTGTTGATTCTCTTCAAGTTTGATGGGTAAAACAGATATCCATAGGAATTTTTCCCCGCCCTTGAGAGGTACAAACACGTGTACATTGTTCTCGATAGAAGTTTCAGCAGGTCCGGGAGTCTTGGCTATAGCACTAGAGGTCGACTTAAGAATACGGGAAATAAACTCACCTGTTGAATATACAACATTAAACGAGCTTGTTACCCATGGTACAACATCAGATCTACCAATGGAGTTCTCAAAGTCTATATTTTTAATAGACTTTACATCCTTTACATCAGAAAGTCCACACGAAGATTCCTCTGTGTTAAATGTAGACATGTCACACGAACCAGATGACGACCATGCGACGTTACCCTGTAGAACACTGGGTTTTTGTTCTGCACCCTGTGAGATACCCTTGAAGATCTTAGCCAAAGAAGGGACAGATTCTCTCATTGTGGAGAATGTATCAATAGCATTCACACTTTCCAATACAATAGGTTCAGATTCAACAGGTGTAGAATCAATGTCCCCGGGAAGCATCTCGTTAAATTCATTTAGTTCTCTTCTAAGTTCAGAAAGTTCAGGAGATTCTTCCTTCTCCTCTTCATCATTAGAGTTAACGACTTCCTGTACAGCCTGTACAGCCTGTACTTCCTCTACAGTTGGTACAGTAGATTCGGCTAGAACCTGTTCGATCCTACCACTTTCGATAGCACTCTCTACCTGGGGGGCTATAACCTGCTCAACTTCTGGTGTAGCTACTGGCCCAAGGGGAGTTAGTGGTACGTTGTTTACGGTTTCATCAACACCATCAACTGGGTCATTCTGCCCCACAAATTGAACCCTTTTAGGACCAGGTCCAGATTGAGCCATCTGGATGTTTTCAGCAAGTGTACCAATAGTTGGTTCCATGAAAGATTCCATTTCAAAGTCGAGGTCTTCACCGCATGTCTTGCGACAGGTCTTCCTTGTCTTACGCTTAGGACTCTTTGCGGCCTTCTTAGATTTCCTGGTCTTCTTGGGACTCTTGCAAGCCTTGGGGCTCTTGGCCCTGGGGCTCTTGGCCTTAGGACTCTTAGCTTTCTTAGACTTCTTAGCCTCCTTTGCCTTCTTTTCAGCCTTGATTTTCCTAGACTCCTTTGCGAGTACTCGGCACCACTCCTCCCTCTCTGCCTTTGTCTTGTTGACCTTTGTTGCCCTAGATTTGGGACTCTTAGCTGGGGGCATATTATATTCCTGTATAGATTAATACCATATTTTTTTTTTCGTGTGACGTTAATTGTCCATTAAATTTAAATGTTCAAGATTTTACACGTCTTGACTTACACGTGTCCACATTTCACAATGAACCTACTAGGAGTTATAAAACTCACACCATATGGTATTACACCAACAAAAGACTCTTACAATACACCAGCATACGATTTATACAGTGCATATGATGTCAAAATACCACCAGGTGGTAATCATATTGTGAAGACTGACATAGCACTAATGGTACCAAAAAATTCCTGTGGTAGAATTTGTCCAAATAATGATCTTTGCATGAAGAAATCTATAATACCAGCCCCTATTATAATAGGTGAAGATGATATTGGATCTGTTGATATACTTATATTCAATCATGGTAAATATGATTATAGAATTAAGACTGGTGATAAATTTGCCAGACTTTCGATTGAAAAGATAATACCCACTACATTACATGTTATAAGCAGATAAAATGGGTGCGTTACGATGATCAAAACGTTAATATTTTCGATATAATATAAACATGACCCCTCTAGAGCAATATATCAAAACCACTAAAAATGATGCATGCGCCAACACTTCTCAGTGCGTAAAGTGTCATCCTATATTCATGAATAAGAATGTTGTTACAATTGAATATTTTGATAATTTCGTTGAAACATTGAAAAGGAATAGAATCCCGGAAAGGTCTGTGGATGATATACGCACAATATACTTCACTCTTCTGAAAAGCGGTTTCTTTGATAGTTACCTCGGTGTTTATTTCGACCCATCGTGTGTTACAACATATACATCGATAATGGCATCTTTTAAGTATAATTTTGACATGAAGATCAGTAAGTTACCTACCATAGATGAGAAGAGAGGACTTATAACCACAACTATGAAAAGAGTGGACAACTTTAAACTATTCCGTAGTCTAGGATGTAATGTAATGGAATTGTGTTCCATCTATACCGATGTAGAAAATGAAAGATATCACTGTTTGAACTCTGTAATCGTAGAAATTGTACACCATTTGAACCGCAGTTATAATTTTATGGGGTAATATCAAGCTTAAAAAGTTTTATTCATACGGGTTAGGACTTAATGTTTCTGTTGTCCCGGGAGGGGTAGTAGTCCTCTGGAACGTACTCTGTCCTGGGTTGTAGACATTAATTTCTTCTACTCCTGTAGTATAAGTCACAGTTTCCGTACGCACACCGAAAAAGCTGGTATCATATACATAGGTATA
>JALZVI010000344.1 GCA_023301015.1 Rickettsiales bacterium
AATAACTGTAGGAGGAAAGCGTTTAATTTTTTCTCCATACTCTTGAAGATTAAAATATTCAAAACCATTTGCGGATTCAGATCCTTGCGTTTTTCTGCCAAAACTCTTGCTAACTGACCATATTTCTCATCACCCAAAACCTTGCGCAAACCCATGCCAGAACCACGCGGATAGAACATCGCGTTCATCAGCGCAACTTGTGTTGCGGGGTCTTTCTTCAGCTCAAAATTAGCAGAATTCGCCTTGGGCAAAACCTTAAAAACAGCACGCGGAATTGCAGCTGCAACTTGAGGCATGTCGGAATGCATCGTGCCCAATAAATGGCTCGGCGCAACTCCACATTTTGAGATTTTGAAGAACAGGCCGCGCTCATACCTCTCCTCAATCGGCGTATAATCCTGCACCTCGCAGGCATCAAAAGCGTGCGCATTTAGCGGCAGCAAGAACATAACAAATAGCATTCTCAAAAACATATCAACTCCCTATTTCTTCGCCAGCGCACGAATAATCCCACGCATTGTCCGCACCTCTTGCGATGACATTTCTGAACGCCCCAACATGCTACGAATATTCATCAGCATATTCGGCTTTTTATCCGCCGTTTGGAAAAAGCCTTGCTCACTCAAGCACTCGTCCAAATGCCCAACCATAGAATCAAATTCTTGCTTGCTCGCCAGTTCAGAATTTGGCTGCACAGCTTTGCCCGAAGCAAAAACCTCATAGCAGACAATTCCCACCGATTGCGCCAAATTCAGGCTTGTATAGCCCTCAAAAACTGGGATAGAAATTATCTTATCCACCAGCGCTACATCCTTATTCTCCAGCCCCGTGCGTTCCGCCCCAAACACAATCCCACTTGCGCCATTCAGCTCAATTTCACGCGGGGTAATCACAGGTTTTTGCATGTCACGCATTCGGGCAGTGGTGGCATATACAGTTTGCAAATCAGCAATCGCATCACTCAAATTCTCGAAAATCTCAGCATTCTCAATCACGTTTTTTGCACCTGCCGACATCTCCAGCGCCTTCTCATTCGGCCAGCCATCGCGTGGGGAAACTATGCGCAATTTATCGCAACCAAAATTCAACATCGCTCGCGCCGCAGCGCCAATATTTTCACCCATTTGCGGCGAGTGCAGAATGATTACAGGCTTATCCATGTCTAGTTCAAAACCTTCACTTTTGGATCAAGCTGCTCGTCAATATAGCGTCCTTGGAAGAGAGATATGCCAAGCGACTTGCCAAACTCCACCGCCTCTTTTGAATCACAGCGGCATAAAATCACCCGCGCTTTCCCACAATCTTGAATCGCATCTTTCAAGCGCAAATTCCGAGCACTTTGTGAATCAGTTTCAATGTCAGCATTCCAATACATCTTCGCCAAGTCAAAGCCCAGCGAACTGCGGTCTAACTGACGGAATGAAAGGGTGTCCATTCCGTCTAGACACAAGCGGAACCCATGCCCCTGCACAATATCACGCGCAGTTTGGAAGGCTTGCATGTTCGCGAAAATATCAACCACCTGAATTTCAATCACAATATTTTTGCGCATCTTCAGATCAATAGTGTCAGCAAAATCAGCGAACACATCTGATAGCAAAGTTGAAACATTGAAGTTCAAGCTGATTGGTTTACGCAAATATTTTGCTGGCGTTTTCTTCAAAAGCTCAATCACCCGCACATCAAGCGAGTTGGTGAAGTGCTTGAACAACCAAGCGCTACTTGTCAGCTTCACATTCTCATCCAACAACGAAGCCAGCGAATCGATATTAATATATGTCTCCGTAAACATCACTCGCAGCTTATCATTCGTAACATGGCAAATGGGCTGCTGACGCAAAGTTGGCGCAATATTAAAACGCCCGATAGAACTCTCAATTTCTGCTAATTTTGAGGGTGTCAGAGTTTGTGGATCACTTGCAATCACTCTCCGCGGCTTGTTTTTCTCCAAATATTTAACCTTCGAGCGCGCGGCAGAAAAGAACTTCATCCAATCTTTTTCTAACTTATAAAGCGTAGCAAATTCTTCGTTGTCTTCACCCTTTTCATCATAAGCAAGAGGGTCATCCATATATAAATATCGCAGCTGGAAAATCAGTTTCTTGAGCGCTAATTCCTCAACATTTTTACAAACAACATAAATGTCATAATTTTGCAAAACACAGACATCGCCTTCCGCATTTTTGAGAAGGTCTAGTATAATATTCACAGAGATCTTTTGCTGATATTCACTCTTATAATGCTCAAGCAAATCAGAGAAGTTCAAGCAAAGCGCAAAATGCTCCTCTGGCTTCTCACGGATTGAGTTCACCACTGAAAGCAACTTACTAGCAGAATCCTTTTTATGAGTTGTCAGCATGTACTTAGGATAGAGGAGATGAAATTTTCTGCAATCAGTTTATTACGAATCATGGAGGCACACAAATAATCAGCATCTCATGATATCATGAGATGCTGATACAGATCGCTAGCAATCAGAACTTGAAACACGCCAAAAAATCCGCTAAAAACAAGTAACAAGCAACTAGGGACTTAAAAATGGCAGGACATTCAAAATTTGCGAACATCAAACATCGCAAAGGCGCGCAAGATGCTAAGCGAGCAAAGCTATTCACAAAATTAGCGCGTGAGATTATCGTATCAGTGAAATCGGGCATGCCTGAGCCAGAAAACAACCCCCGCCTCCGCGCTGCAATTGCCGCCGCCCGCTCAAAGAACATGACTAATGACCGCATCAACAGTGCCGTCAAGCAAGGCGCTGGCAACACCGATGGCGATAACTACGAAGAAATCCGCTATGAAGGCTATGGCCCTGGCGGAGTTGCCGTAATCGTCGACTGCCTGTCCGACAACCGTAACCGCACGGCCTCTGACGTGCGCTCAACATTCACAAAATATGGCGGAAACATGGGCGAAACTGGAAGCGTTGCCTTCAGCTTTGACCAAGTTGGCCTATTTGAATATCCAGCCGACAAAGCCTCTGCCGACGAGATACTCGAAGCCGCTATTGACGGTGGAGCAGATGATTGCGAGTCTGACGAATTTATCCACTCAATCACCTGCAAACCAGATGATTTCAGCACCGTTCGTGATGCATTATCGGAAAAGTTTGGCGATGCAGACACTGGCCGCTTAAGTTGGCTAGCACAGAATATGTGCGAAGTTGACGAAGGCAAAGCTGAAAGCCTTATGAAAATGATCGACGTTCTAGAAGATAACGACGATGTGCAATTCATAACAACAAACGCCGATATCTCCGACGAGATTATGGAAAAATTGTCCGCAGAGTAGTGGGATTCGATTGTTTCCCCGCGGCGGCTGCGCCTTGCAGACTGAAACGCGCTCAGGGCTGCTGGTTCGGAATGAATATGTATACGATCACGAGGCATCGCCGAAGTGCAAGGCCATTGAGGCCGCAAGGCTTTAGTGCCGATTGAACGTCATAACTTCATCAGCGGCCGAAGAGCGTCATCAAAAAACCACTAACCAACCGTCACCCGCGCAAACACCAACCCGTTCACCCGTTTCGCACCAGCATCCTTCAACGCCCGCGCGCACTCATTCATCGTCGCGCCCGTCGTCATCACATCATCCACCAACAGCACCGTCTTGCCTTCCACATTCACTCCATCCTCCAGCTCAAACGCGTCTTGCACATTCAGCTGCCGCTCAGCATATGTCAGCTTTGTCTGCGGTGTGGTGGCTTTAAAACGACGGAGAAGTTGCGGGGCATATTCCGCCTCCACCCCAGCATCCAACAATTTCTGGGCAAGCAGTTCGGCCTGATTATATTTACGCCAAAATTTGCGCATCTTATGTAGTGGAATTGGCGCAACCACATCGACATCACGCAAAACATCCTTGCCGGCATTAAACATCATCCGCCCCATTGAACCAGCGATATGCGTTTTGTCATGAAATTTCAGCTTCGCCGCCAACCTGCGCCCCGTCCCCTCGTATCTACAAACCGCTCGATTCCTACAAAAAACGGGTTTATGCGCCAAACAATGTTGGCATTTCGCCTTCTCGCCCATATCAAATTCAAACGGCAACCCGCATGACTCACAGCGATATTTCCCGATGAACTGAATATCTCCCCAACATTTCCCGCAAACCTGCCCTTGTACTTCTACAATATCGGCACAAGAAATGGATGTGGGTGGCACCACAATTTGCAAAAAAGCTTGCGAAAGATTTCTAATCGGCTTAACTAAATTCATCATGAGCAATATACCATTAAAAATTGAGAAAGTCGGCAAGGTTTTTGACAAGAAAAAGAAAAATGCAAAAACTGTGCTGCAAGATGTAAGTTTTGAAGTTAAGCAAGGCGAGATTTTCGGGCTTATAGGCTTGAACGGCGTAGGCAAAACCACCCTAATCAAAACCATCTTAGATTTGATAAAAGCAGATGAAGGCAGTGCAGAAATTTTTGGCGTTGACTCAAAAGACTATAACGCACGCAAAAAACTAGCTTATCTCCCAGAAAAATTCGTTCCATCGCAATTGCTGAAAGGCAACGAGTTCCTCGATATCTCGCTAAGCTATTACGACAAAAAGTTCGACATGGCAAAAGCCGAAAAAGGCGCAGAAAAGCTTGGCCTTGACCCAGCTGTACTCACAAATCGCGTTGGAAAATATTCAAAAGGAATGTCACAAAAACTTGGCCTCCTCAGCACTTTCCTCTCCGAAGCTCCGCTGCTTATCCTAGATGAGCCAATGTCTGGCCTAGATCCACGCGCACGTGTGCAGCTCAAGGATTACTTGCTAGACTATCGCGGCAAAACCAACACAATTTTCTTCAGCTCCCATATTTTGGGCGATATTGACGAAATCTGCGACCGCATTGCAGTGATTCACGACGCCGAGCTAAAATTCATTGGTACACCGAAAGAGATGAAAGCAAAGTTCAAAGAAAAAATCTTAGAACGCGCATTTTTGAAAGCTATTGAAAAATAGGCCGCATTGCGCTATTAAGTTAGCATGACAAATATTATCGACGGAAAAGCATTTGCAGCCAAATTGCGTGAGCAAATCGCAGAAGAAATATCACAATCAGGAATCAAGCCCGGCCTTGCCGTTGTGCTTGTTGGTGACGACCCTGCCAGCCATGTTTATGTGCGCAACAAGGACAAAGCAGCGCAACAGGTAGGCATTGAGGCTCAAACTATCAAACTGCCCGCAACCACCAGCCAAGCCGAGCTTTTGGCCGAGGTAGAGCGATTGAACAACGATGCAAGCGTGCATGGCATTTTGGTGCAGCTCCCACTTCCAGATGGCCTAGACGACAAAGAGGTTATCAACACAATTTCTCCTGAGAAAGATGTAGACGGATTCCACGTTATCAACACAGGCCGCGCTGTAACAGGCCAAGACGCGCTAGTTCCATGCACGCCATATGGCTGCATCCTCATGCTCAAAGACGTGCTGGGTGATTTAAGCGGCATGAACGCTGTCGTAATCGGCCGCTCAAACATCGTTGGCAAACCTATGGCAAATTTGCTATTGAACGAGAACTGTACAGTTACAATCGCCCATTCCCGCACCAAGAATTTGGAAGAAGTATGCGCACAAGCTGACATTTTAGTAGCCGCAGTTGGCCGCCCAAAGATGGTGAAAGCAAACTGGGTGAAGAAAGGTGCTGTCGTAATTGACGTTGGTATTAATCGCGGTGAAGACGGCAAGTTGTGCGGCGATGTAGACTTTGCCGATGTAGCCGAGAAATGCAAAGCAATCACCCCTGTCCCTGGCGGCGTTGGCCCAATGACAATTGCATGCTTGCTTGCGAATACGTTAAAGGCTGCGAAAGCTACTAGCTAATTATTTTACTGAAATCGTCACAAAGCGCGATGAATCTTTGCCGTTGCTAACCAGCACCAGCACAGACTCACGCTGCGCTTTCTTAGCCTTGGCAATCTCACTTTCCAAATCACCAATAATCTTCAACTCGCGCTGATTCGCTTTCTTCAACAAAGATCCACGACGAACACCCTTTGAAAACGCGTCGCTGGTTTGCGAAATCTCTTCCACAATCAGGCCATCCTCAGAATTGCGCAGCTGCATCCCCAAAATTGCATTTCTCGGCTCAGCGCGTTTCTTATTCGGCTTAGATTTATCACTCGAACTAGACACCAAACTTTCCTTCAACTCAGCCAAATCCACAGCCAAATTCTTCACCTTACCACCACGCAAAACCTGAATTGTTGCGCGCTCACCAATTGGACTGTCGGCAACATAACGTGGCAGCTTTTTCATGTCTGAAATCTCCTTACCCGCAAACTTCAAAATTACATCACCTGTAATTAACCCAGCCATCTGCGCAGGCCCACCTTCAACAACACCCAGCACCAAAGCACCCGTTGTTTTGCTCATCCCCAGCGCCTCAGCTACTGAATCTGTCACGGGCTGAATTTGCACGCCAAGCCATGCGCGCTTTGCCTTTCCATACTGCAAAATTTGGTCAATAATCGGCTTTGCCAGCGCGGATGGAATTGCAAAACCAATTCCCACGCTTCCGCCAGTTGGCGAGAAAATTGCGGTATTAATGCCAATCACATTCCCGTTCAAATCAAACATCGGGCCACCAGAATTTCCGCGATTTATAGCCGCATCTGTTTGCAAAAAGTCATCGAACGACCCAACATTTATATCCCTCGCACGCGCTGAGATAATGCCCGTCGTCACAGTTCCACCCAAGCCATATGGGTTACCAATTGCAATAATCCAATCACCCACACGCACATTGTCAGAATCACCAAAGCTCACATATGGCAATGGTTTTGCAGGCTTGATTCGCAGCACCGCCACGTCAATTTTTGCATCACGCCCAACCACTTCGGCAATCAGCTTAGTGTCATCTTGCAACACCACAGTAATTTCATCGGCATCGGCAACAACATGGTTGTTCGTAATCACAATTCCTTTCGGGTCGATGATGAAGCCTGAGCCAAGTGAAGTTGCGTCACGCTCAGCAATTCCACCGCCATTTCTGCGGCGATTGAACAGCTCATTAAATTCTTCAAATGGAGAGCCGGGAGGGAATGAGAATTGCGGACCACCATTGCCGCCGCCTTTCACTTTCACCTTTTGCGTGGTGGAAATATTCACCACAGCAGGGCTTAACTGCTCTACTTTATCGGCCAAGTTCATTGGCACTAAATCAACGGCGCTCGCCACATTGCTTAAGAAAACCGCAGCGAAAACAAGTGATAGTTTTACAAAATTCTTCATCCCAAAACCTCTATCTATTTCCCGTCAAAACGCTTCAAGAACTCACTGCTTGGCGATAAAATTGCCGTAGTGTCATCTTTCCCAATCGCGCCGCGATACGCTTCCATTGAACGATAGAAATCATAAAAATCTGCATCGCGATTATAAGCATCCGCATAGATCTTAGAAGCCTTTCCGTCACCTTCACCGCGCAAAATCTCTGCCGTCTTCGCTGCGTCCGCTAGCAAAACAGTTCTTTCCTTGTCAGCCTTTGCTCGGATAATCGTCGCCTCTTCCTCACCTTTAGCACGCAAATCCGTTGCCTCACGCTTACGCTCAGAACGCATTCTCGCATAAATATCCTCACGGTTTTTGTCAGGGAAATCTGCACGCGTAATCCGCACATCTACAATATCCACACCATAAGCCTGCGCCTTGTCGTTCACCGAATCCTTAATTTGCGCCATCAGCTCAACACGCTTCTCAGTCAGCATCGCACTCAGCGGCACCTCAGAAATTATCTTGCGTAAGCTAGACTCAAGCACAGTGTCCAAACGCGTCAGCAAGTTGCGCTCATTATCCACCGATTGCAAAAACTTCAGCGGGTTAGTGATGCGATATTTCACAAACGCATCAACTTCCAAACGCTTCAAATCGCCAGCGATGAATGTTTTCACATTCGGCGTGTCATAGTTCAAAATTCGTTTATCGAAAAACTTCACCGACTGCCATGGCGCCTTAAACTTCAGCCCAGCATCGCTCAAAACGCGCACAGGTGCCTGAAATTCTAACACAATTGCTCGCTGAGTTTGCTCAACAATAAAGATACTGTTTAGTAGCAACAGCAGTAAAGCCGCGCCTATAATAAATTTGAATTTACTTAGCATTTTCACCACCTTTTTTCTTCAATTCTGGCAACGGCAAATACGGCACAACGCCATTATTCCCGTCCACAATCACCTTATCCATTCCCGTCAAAACTTCCTGCATCGTATCTAAATAAATACGCTTGCGAGTCACCGTTTTTGCATTGCGATATTCCTTATAAACGGCTGAGAACCTGCTAGTTTCACCCTCTGCCTTGGCGATCACCGCCTGCTTATAAGCTTCTGCATCCTCAACTTTCTGAACAGCTTCACCACGAGCTTTTGGCAAAATCTTGTTACGATATGCTTGCGCGTCATTCTTCAATCTTTCCTGACTCGTTTTTGCATTCTGCACATCAATCTGCGCATCCACAACTTGCGGAGGAACATCAATTGGCTTCAACTGTACACCAATAATTTCAATCCCCGTTTCATATGAATCAAACATCAACTGCATAATGCGGTCAGTTTCTTCAGCCACTCTTGTTCTGCCTTCGCCTTCACCAAGAGCCTCTGCAATTGTCGTGTTCGCAATCACTTCGCGCATCGCACTTTCTGCAATGGTTTTCACCGAGTTCTCAGTATCACGAATTTGGAAAAGGAAGCTCTGCAAATCAGCAATTTTCCACTGAACAGTGAACGCAACATTCGCAATGTTTTCGTCACTAGTCACCATCAAACTTTCATCAGTGGTTTTACCGATTGTGATCTCACGAACATCTTCAACATCATAAATATAACT
>JALZVI010000345.1 GCA_023301015.1 Rickettsiales bacterium
CACTGGCGCAGACACAAACCATATATGGGTCTACGGAGACATTGAAATTGAGGAGCGCCCAAGTGACGGGAGAATTGGCAGCATCTCTTCCACCAACGAGCCCGATGCTCGGTTATATTTACCAAGTGCTGAGTTCAGAAAAATCACCAGCAAAATCCCGCACTCAAAGTCAAAAGCACTGCGCCTCTCATTCTGGATAACAGCTGGAATTGCCTGCATCATCGCCGCAGTCTTCTTCGTCATCCCCGCACTCGCTCCAATCGTTTTACCGCACATGCCAAAAAGCTGGGATGAAGGACTGGGAGAATATGCGAGCAAATATTTCGTGGATGAATCAGCACAATGCAACAGTCTTGCGGGCAACCTTGCGCTGAACAAAATTGGCAGCAAGCTAGGCGTTGAAGACAACGACTTCAAACTCAACATCTCCGTACAACGCTCAGAAATGATAAACGCATTCGCCCTCCCCGGCGGCAGAGTTTTGGTGCATAGCGCCTTGATCGACGATGTCAAAAGCCAAGAAGAACTAATCGGAGTGCTGGCACACGAAGCCGCGCACGTCCATTTCCGCCACGGCTCAGAGCGTATGCTGCGCTCAGTTATGACAACAATTGTCATAGACACACTAACAGGCGGTGCAGGCAGCGCGGTATATCTAGGGTCTGAATATATGATGATGAATTACGGCCAAGACCAAGAATCTGCCGCTGACTTATGGGCAGTTGAAAGGCTCGCAAAAATGAATGTTGAGCCAAGCAAAATGGCCGACTTCTTCACGCGCATGGAGTTGGAAATGGCAGAATCAGAAGATGGCGAAATGCTCGACAAAATCTCAGAATATGTCTCCACCCATCCATCAAACAAAAAGCGTGCGCAAGACATCGAAGACTTGGCGATCAAGCTAAAGGGCGATGATTTCATTGCAAAACAACTGCTTAGCGACAAAGAGTGGCAAGACATCAAGCAAATTTGCAACTAAGTTGCGATTATATATCAGATTGCGTGCTAAATTTACTCCTTATTAACAAAGTGCATATAGAATGTATAGGCTGTGATCTATAGTATCTAGTGAGGTTTTATGCGGTTTTTGGTTTTAATAATAGTTTCTTTAGTTTTGGCGGCAGGAGTAATTTTCTTCATGCTAGGCCAAAAGCGCGCGCCTGTTGAGAAGGTGGAAGACGGGCATTATGTCTTGCTTGCCCTCACCGACGTTGTGCCGGGAACATTCATCAAAACAGGAGAACAGTTCACTTGGAGAGAAATTGACGAAGACAAGTTCGAGGCCGAAGAAGTTAGCCAGTTCTTGCGCAAATCCACAACTTCCAAAGGCGAATTTGACGGCTCAGTAGTGCGTAGCTTCATCAATAAAGGCGAGCCAGTGCTGCGTAGCAAATTGGTTACCCCGAAAGAA
This sequence comes from Rickettsiales bacterium, assembly GCA_023301015.1. The sequence continues at coordinate 1,412 of JALZVI010000345.1, forward strand.
GGCGGATTTATGAGCGCGGTGCTATACCCAGGAATGCGCGCAGTTTCTGTGGGTGTAAACTTGGTTTCAGGCAATGCAGGCTTCATCTTCCCGGGCGACAGAGTTGATTTGCTGTTAACGCATGAAGTTCGCAGCGAAGATGGCAACACAGGCTTTGCGACTGAAACATTCATTGAAAACATCCGCGTTTTGGCCATTGATCAAAAAGTGAACAACCCAGACAGACAAGCATTTATTGCAAAAACGGTTACGCTTGAAGTAACCCCGAAGCAAGCCGAAGAAGTTTTGGTAGCCGAAGAGATTGGAAAAATATCTCTCATTTTACGCAGCATCGGCCGCAACTTAGAGGCAGAATCGCATGTGCAACGTGGATACACATTGGATAATGACGTGAGTAAAATTATAACAAATCAAAGGCCTGCTTTAAATTCTGGCTCTGTCTCAGTTACTCGCGGCAGAAGCACAGAAAATATAGCAGTTGAATCAGGACAGTAATCGAAGGTTGATATGAAGCATTTGAAAAACACATTAAAAGCGTTCGCACTCATGGTGCTTATGTTAAGCGGAATTAGCGCTGAAGCGTTAGACATTGAAGTACGCAAAGGAAAGGTTATCAACCTCCCCCGCGCGGCTGCACATGTGTTCATCGCAAACCCCGACATCGCCGATATCGACGTGCGCTCACCTACATACATATACCTATACGGAACAGCAATTGGCGAAACAACGCTGCACGCGCTTGATGCAAACAACAATATCATCTTCCTAGACGACGTGGTTGTGCGCCCGAATTTGGGTAGCTTTGAGAAAACAATGCGCCGCCTTCTGCCAGATTCTGACATCACGTTTGAGTCAATGGGCAACGGGATCGTCCTGCAAGGAACAGTGAGCAACCCCAAGGACGCAGAAATTGCCGTAAGCTTGGCTAATTCAATCCTAGAAGACGGACAAAACATTGTGAACATGCTTGAAGTAACAGGCTCAGACCAAGTTATGCTCCGCGTTCGTATTGCGGAGGTTTCCCGCACAGAAGTGCAGAGCTTTGGTATCAACTTGCAAAATGTTCTTTCTGGCTCATTCCAATTCGGCTTATTCACAGGACGTGACTTCCTCACTGACACTGGCGACCTAACGCTTGGCCAAGGAAACTCACTACGTATCCAAGGATCATCTGGCAGACTTTCTGTTGACGCCGTGATTGACGCTCTGGAAACTGAAGGGCTAGTAAAAACATTGGCAGAGCCTAACCTAACCGCAAAATCTGGCACAGCAGCAAGCTTCTTAGCTGGTGGCGAATTCCCAATCCCTGTACCGCAAGAAGGCGGAGCAATTGGCATTGAATATCGCGAATTTGGTGTGAGCCTAGACTTCACGCCAACCGTGATGTCAGACAACAAAATCCACCTTCAAGTAGCCCCAGAAGTTAGCACGCTAACAACTTCATCGGTTACGCTAGACAACATCTCAGTTCCTGGATTGGCGACAAGAAGAGTTTCAACCACTGTTGAGCTTGGAAGCGGCGAAAGCTTTGCGATTGCGGGTTTGCTACAAAACAACTCACAAAACAACGTGAACAAATTCCCGTGGTTGGGCGACTTGCCAGTTCTTGGCACTCTCTTCCGCTCAAACGAGTTCCAAAACAATGAAACCGAATTGGTGATTATTGTAACTCCATATATCGTAAATGGCGTTGCTGATCCTGATGATTTAATCCTCCCAACTGACGGCCTTGAGTTCCCGAGTGACTTTGAGCGCGTGTTCTTGGGTGAACTATATAAGACATCAAACACAGCTGGAAGAGTTGACAATGACGGCGAATATCTGGATGGAACAATTGCCATCAACCGCCTGTTCGGCAGCCCAGGTTTTATTTTGGAGGAATAGATGAAATTGCAGAGAAAACACATATCCATTGCAACCGCCCTACTTTTAGGAGCATGCTCAACCTCCGTCTCAAACTCGGAGAATAGGCAGAAGCTGAACGTTCTCACAGACTCATTCAACGAAGTGACAGTGCAGCCGCCAACTTGCCCAGATTGGACAGGCGGCAGATTCTCTGTACGCAATTTCGACACGCAAGACAGCCACAGCAACTACGCCTGCGCCACAGTGAATAATTATGGCCAGATGATAGCCGATCCGCTAGACATGGTTGTAGGGAAATCGAGCGATCATTATGACGGGCAAACAGCTGGAAATGCAGTTGCAGCAACAAGATCGGTGGAAGCGGAGTAGACGATGAAATTAAAAGCATTTATAAAAGACAAGACCTCTTCCGCAGCAGTTGCCGCCTTTTTAGCCGAAGCAAAGCTACCTGAAGATCAGCTAAAAAAAGGCGCGATTTTGGATGCAGCCGAAGCGCTTGCAAGCGAAGATAGCCCTGAGTTTTTGTTAGTTGAGCTAACCAGCAAAGATACCGAAAAAGCATTCGCAGATCTAGAAGCTCTAGCAGAATCTGTCGATCCGAATACGAAGGTGATTATTTGCGGAAAAATTGACGGCCTCAGCTTCTATAAAGAGCTGATGGACATGGGTGTACATGAATATTTACTACTGCCCATCAAGCAAGAACAGCTGGAGAAGTCAGTTAACACAAAAGCTAAAGCAAAGCAGACTAACACCCCGCAAAGCGTGGAACGTGAAGACTCGCAGGTTATTGGAATTATCGGCACAAGAGGCGGCGTTGGCGTATCAACATTAGCCGTGAATCTGGCAGCCATTTTTGCTGCAAGAGACTACCCAACCGTGATACTAGATCTAGACCCAGAAATGGGCACAATTCC
>JALZVI010000346.1 GCA_023301015.1 Rickettsiales bacterium
AAGAAAGCCAAAAAGAAATTAAAATGTGATTTACCTCACAGCATTTAATCTCCATCCTGTTATTATATCCCACTGACACAAACAACGAAACATTGGCAAATGAAAAAATACGAAATTAACAGTGATGGCAGGATCGTCGCATTGAAATCTGGGCCATGGGGTGACATAGGAACCGTGGGTGGTTTTGTCGAATCAGATGCTAACTTGAGTCATGAAGGTGATTGCTGGGTGTCTGGTGATGCATATGTGTTTGGTCATGCTCGGGTGTTCGGGAATGCTCAGGTATCCGGCAATGCTAAAGTATTTGGTCATGCTCAGGTCTATGATAATGCTCATGTACTCGGAGGTGCTAGGATATTCGATAATGCTCAGGTCTATAATAATGCTCATGTACTCGGAGGTACTAGAATATATGAGGATGCTCATGTGCTTGGTAATGTTAAAGTATCTGGTAATGCTCATGTGTTTGGCGATAGTATAATATTTGACAATGCTAAAATATCTGGCGATGCTATAGTATCTGGTAATGCTCATGTGTTCGGTGATAGTATAATATTTGACAATGCTAAAATATCTGGCGACGCTATGGTTTATGATGACGCTATGGTTTATGATGACGCTAAAATATCTGAGAATACGCATGCGTCAGAAAATATCCAGAAATGTAAAAACAAAAAGAAGCTTAAGAAAGTCGAAAAGAAGCTTAAGAAACTTAAGAAACTTAAGAAGCAGATCCAGAACGAGACTTGACTCACGGCATTTAATCTTCATCCTGTTATTATATCCCCACTGACACAAGCAACGGAACACAGCAATGCAATCAATCAAAGATGAACTACTGACACGAGTTGTCGCAGCAGTAGAAAACGGCGAATTTGAAGATGGGTCTGATATATCAGACTTCCATAACGAGTTGTTTAATACAAGTTATTATATTCACAGTAGTTACAAAGCTAAAAAGTGGCTAGAAGAACACGACCTTGATGTATTCGAGGCACTTGAACAAGTTCGTTCGTACCAAAAATCAAACTTTGGTGAAGAGAATTTAGAAAGTTACCTAGACTATGAATCGCTAGTGAACATGGTAGTATACATCTACGCTGAGGAAGTGATGTATAACCTCAACGCTGATAGCCTACGAGACCTACAGATTGATCTGGGTATCGAAGTAGAAGACGAAGACGAAGACGAAGACGAATAACCCAACGGAAAACAACACGGTTTAACAGCCGTGTTGTTTTAACTCTAATCCATAAATATAAATCATGAATATAACACTAACACTAGGAATTGTCTTGATTGTAATCGGCATTGCTACGCTATTCTCAAGCACCGATCAGAAGCGTATAACGCGCATGGGAGTCCTAGCCGGTCTGGGCAATATCATGATACTGGTTGGAGGTGTTATGGTATACGGGATTCTTAGAACCGTCATATAATTTTATTTTTATCAGTCTTGGCGTTAAGACCCCCGAATTAATTTGTGGAGATATAAACCACCCACGCAACTTTGTCACATAAAAAACGTAACATGATTACGAAAATTTTGTGACAGATGCCCATGTTGCTGATGTTACCAGAATGAGACTTGGTTATCAGCATGTTATTTTGGTTCTGTTATTATAACCACATGAAAAAATACAAAATAAAAAAAGACGGGCGAATTAAGGCTTTGATCGCTGGGCCATGGGGTGATATTGGAACCGTGGGTGGTTTTGTTGAATCGGAAAAGAATCTGAGTCAGCTTGGCGATTGCTGGATATATGACAATGCTGAAGTCTGCGGCAATGCCCATGTTGATGGTGATGCTCGGGTGTCTGGCAATGCTCGGGTGTCTGGCAATGCTTGGGTATCTGATGATGCTCATGTATCTGGTAATGCTGAAGTATTTGGTAATGCTGAAGTATTTGGTAGTTCTATAAAAGAAAGCTAATAAAAAACTGAAACGGGACATAGATCACAGCATGTTATTTTCAGTCTGATATTATAACTCCACTGACACAAACAACAGATTATCCAGAAATGAAATTACCTTTATTATTCTCTGAAAAATACCTCAATCGACTGGATGGAGACCAAACATACCGCGATTCCATTAAAAAGGAAATAGGCGTAGTTGAAAACGTATCATCCGTCTGGGGCGCTCATGACGATGGTGAGGCGACACTTGATTATTATGGTCGAGCGGTAGAATATGTCGTTATACTAGACGATGGCACGTATGTTATTAACATGTTTGACAATGGTATTGATTATGATACCCGTGTTGGCGGTTTAGAATTATATAAAAGAACACTAGTTGATATTGTTTGAGACTTACTTAATGGACGGGAGTGAAAACACTCCCTATACTATCCCTTCTGACACAAACAACGGAACACTGACATGCAAACCGAAACCGTAGAAACTACTGAAGTAGCAGATGAAAAAATCATCGAGCGCATCCGTAACTTATTCGCGATGTCGCAGGATGACTCTAGTCCACGTGAAGCTGAAATTGCACTAAAGCGATATCAGTCACTAATGCTAAAGTATGGCATCACTGAAGCTGATCTAACTACCAGTGAGTTTGGTGATGGTGCAAGTTTTGAGGGAAAAACACTCGAATTATGGCGACAGTTTATGTCAATCGGGATCGCTAAGTTTACTGATACTGTGGTGACTATCGAAACCGGGAGTTTTAGAATGCGCAAAATTGTATTCAAAGGTTATAAACGTGATGTTAACGCCGCTATCCTTATGGCCGATTATCTTGAAGGTACTATGCTGCGCTCCTTAAAGACATTTAAAAAGGAAACTGGTAGCACAGGCAAGGCAGCAAGCACCAGCTTCAAAAACAGCTTTGCATCAGCCGTTAGTCGCCGTATGCAAGACATGGCAGACGAAGCCGCTAAAACATCACCAGATACCGCTAACGGTACTTCATTGGTAGTATCTAAAATGAAGGCAGTGGAGTCTGAGTTTGGTGCACAGCGAGTGAAAAAACATAATGCAGGCCCAAGTGATCTTGATGCCGCTGTATCAGGTAATATTGCAGGGTATAAAGTGAATCTCAATGCTCAGGTTAGCGGGAGCCAGCAAAAGGCGCTATCGTAATCTAACAGGCTCATGTGATTGTTTTAGTCGCATGAGCCAGTCGAGACTTGATTCACGCCATTTTATTTTAGCCTGTTATTATAACTCCACTGATGCAAACAACGAAACATTAGCAAATGAAAAAATACGAAATTAACACATCCAGACGCATTGTTGCACTGAGATCTGGGCCATGGGGTGACATAGGAACAGTGGGTGGATATGTTGAATCTGAAAATAACCTAAGTCATGACGGTGATTGCTGGGTTGATGGCGATGCTAAGGTTGATGGCGATGCTAAGGTATATGGTGATGCTCAGGTTTTTGGGGATGCTCATATATCTGGGAATGCTCGAATTCATGACGATGCTTGGATATCTGGGAATGCTCAGGTATCCGGCAATGCTCAAGTATCTGGTGATGCTGATGTACTTGGAGATGCTGAGGTGTCTGGTGAAGCTAAGGTATATGGGAATGCCCATGTATTTGGAGATGTTGAAGTATTGGGTTATGCTCAAGTATATGGACGTGCTCTGGTATCTGGGAATGCTCTGGTATCTGGGAATGCTAAGGTGTTTGGGTATGCTAAAGTATATGGAGATGCTAAAGTATATGGGAATGCTAAGGTATCTGGAGATGCTAAAGTATATGGGAATGCTAAGGTATATGGGAATGCTAAGGTATCTGGAGATGCTGAAGTATATGGTGATGCTAATGTATATGGGAATGCTAAGGTATCTGGGAATGCTAAGGTATCTGAGAATGTTGATGTATCTGGCAATGCTCAGGTTTATGACGATACTAGGGTGTTTAACGAGATGGGGCACTAACATGAACAAATATGAAATTAACACGGATGGACGCATTGTTGCATTGAAATCTGGGCCATGGGGTGATATTGGAACCATAGGTGGTTTTGTTGAATCTGAGGCTAACTTGAGTCATGAAGGTGACTGCTGGATCTATGATGATGCTATGGTATATGGCAATGCTTTTGTGTCTGGTCATGCTTTTGTGTCTGGCTATGTTAAGGTATCTGGAGATGCTAGAGTATCTGGGAATACTTGGCTGTCTGCAAATGCTCATGTGTTCGGCAATGCTCATGTGTTCGGCAATGCTAAAGTATCTGGTAAAGCTAAAGTATCTGGTAAAGCTATGGTATCTGGTAAAGCTATAGTAATCGGAAATGCTAAGGTGTCTGGCAATGCCGAAATATCTGGGAATGTTAGAGTATACAGAAAATGGTGGCGTTTCTGGTAATGCACCAGATAACTACATTGAGTAAAAAATTAAAAAATAAAACGGGTTATAGATCACACCATTTTATTTTCAGCCTGTTATTATAACCCCACTGACACAAACAACGGAACACAGCAATGCGATTATTCAAGAAAAAAGGCGGATACCGAAAACACAGCACTACTAACTGGTATGACGTAGCACTATTCATCACATTCCTTCTTATAGCAGTCTTTGCCTTTGCGTGGGCTATGAACGTACCATTAGCCCATAGCATTGCAGGATGGGATCTGTGGCGATTCGGAGACGGCTGAATATGAGATTTATTATCATGGGGCTGGTTGCTATAGTATTGGCAGTCTTTGAATTGCCTGAATCCCCCGCACCATTAGTTCTCGTCAGCCTTGTTTTATTCATTTTATTTTTGGCGAATTTAAATACCGACGATCCTCCTAATAATACAAACAATGAGAACGAATAACATGATTCCAGCACTAGCCGTATTTTCAACAGCCTTTGTCATAACGAATATATTATATGCGATTGGCGTATCAGCAATCGCCTATTATATTATATGGATCGCTGCCTTTGCCGCCATTCAGATTATGATATTGCTACTAGGTATTAAGATAACAGAAAATCAAGTAAAGATTGCCGCACTGATTAAAGAATTGCCGCACTGATCATAACATGAACCAGCTCCCAGACATTATCTGGGAGTATGGTATATTATAACTCCACTGACACAAACAATGGACGAAATAATGAGCAATGAACTATACACCTATATCAAGATCGACAAAACAATTCTCTGCAATGATGGTGAGTTTCGCCAATTCACTGATCTGGGAACCACCAAGGCGAAGAGCATCAAGACGTATAAGACTCACAGCAGCGCTTCGCGCATGTTCAATAAGATACGCGATAATATGTCAGAAGGCACTATTGCGGCTATCACAGTATTTGAAGGTGACATACTAAACGATGATTTCTCCATTAAACGCGCTAGCCAGATCCGACTCGACGCATTTGCAAATGATATTCTTGAAACAATCTCAGCGATGAGCGAAATTTAAAATAACAAGGCTCGATTGACTAAAAATGAGAATCGGGCCTCATTTTATTCTCGGTCATGGGCATCTGTCACATAAAAAACGTAACATGATTACGAAAATTTTGTGACAGATACCCATGTTGCCGATGTTACCAGAATGAGACTTGGTTATCAATATGTTGTTTTGGTTGTGTTAATATAAGTCCATGGAAAAAATAATATACATAGTCGTCGGATATAACGACCTTATTTGTGAGCATTGGATTGTTTGCGCTCGGTTTGATTCCGATGCAGCAGAAGATGCTATGGCTGATGCGTATCACGCAGCGGAAGACAGTGATCACGTATCCTTTCATATAGAAGAAACCACGATAACATAATGTACAACTACAAATATAAAACAGCTCTAATTAACATATTACATGTCAATGGCTTTGGTGATGACTGGATCGCTGATAATGATGCTGATACCATTGATAAAACGTTACGCCAAATTATCAAGCAGACCGATAGCAGTTATAATGCCAATGATATATTGGCACTGTACATGCACCCTTTCAGGCAAACAGTTTATACCATATTGGCAGTAATTTTATTTATAACACTTGTAATTGCAATAGTGAGTTCGCCACTACCGTCCCTGATAATACTTGTGGGGGTATCACTGTTCATAGCGCGAAACGATAGACTAAGCAACAGGCAAGTAGCGGCTGCTTTCGCGACTGCTTATTTTTTATGGCTGGTAGCAATTCTAGTTGTATATTCGGAATTGCCAATCATTTAACACCATGTTATTTTCAGCCTGTTATTATATCCCCACTGACACAAACAACAGACGAAACGAACATGGCACTAACAATTGAGAATGCAACTGATCTTGTCAAAGCGTATATCGCAAGTGCTGTAAAGTACACCGAGAGTCATGGTGATGCGTATGCTCACATGCCAAAAGAGTCATGGTCAAGCACTGATAATGGCCGATTAATTAAATTCATGGAAGCTAACGAGTTGCCAGTTGGTGACATTGATGAACTGGCAGACTTCGTGTTAGATAATTTTAATATGGTGTCGAGACATGCTTATGACCGGTTGCCTGCCAATGTCTTTACTATAGCAATATATAATATTCAGGAGGTTGAGCTACCGGTCGAGCCAGAAGATATTCATCCTGATATGACAATGCCTATGCTCCTTGAAGTGTTAAATGAGGGAAGAATTTTTTTCACTCACAGAGAAGGTGATGACAGCGTGTTTATCTATACCACTACTGATACGTCATGGAACGTTGAAATATCATTAGAAGAACTTACAGATCGAAAAATCTGAAAATAAGACTTAGTTATCAGCATGTTATTTTCATGCTGATATACTATCCCTTCTGACAAAAACAACGGAACAACAGAATGCTTAACCTAAATCATGTATTGATCGAAAAGTCCGCGAATGTACTCGGCTACAACATCCGAGCACGCAAGGGCGAGTCATTATTACTGAAAATAGATTCTGTTAAAGCATCCGATAATGCGTCGATCTTACCCAAAGGTAGCTATGAAATCTCGCTGGTTCAATTTGACAGAGAGTATAATACGGTCACGTTTTATTCACGTAATGAATTTTTAAACGGCACTGAGAACGAGCCATTGATGTTCGCTGGCAATGTCGGGAATAATTTACTTTTCAATCATACCGTTGTGATTGATAAAAACAGGGTCCAGATCACGGAAGTTAATTCTGATATGGGCGATGATGATTCTTCTAACGCAACCGATGGGGGTGACTTTGTATGAATAGATTCTAACTGAAATAAAATAAAACAAAATAATATTTTTAGATTAAAAGAAACGATTAGTAAGAGAACGAAAAATGATCGAGCAGGAACTACAAAACGAAATTTTCGACAGTGTTAAAGCCAGCGGCGGCGGTTCATTTTATTTTGATGGAACTCCCCGTGTCCTTAATTCAGGATTTAGTTCAAGTTTGTCAGGCTTTGAAACGATATTGAAGTTAAAGGGACTAACACCTGTGAACCTTGTAAATGCTCTTAATGAGTTAGCGCGTAAGGTCGAAGATGTTGTTGACCACAAAACCCATATGTTAGGCGTGTGGGTAGATTCCGATAATCTTTATATTGATCTGTCAGTTCAATATCAAGACATTCAAGCCGCCCTTGTCAGTGGCCGCGAGAATGAGCAAATAGCTATCTGGGATAACGCCAAAGGTGAGGAAATTCGTTTGTAGTAGTAGGAAGTCCCTTCTAGTGTTGTCAGGCACTAGAAGGGCTTACAATTGATCTGACAACCCAATCCAAACCAAAGGAACAGAAAATATGCCTCGTAAATCCTATATGAAACCGCGCAAGCGATCATCTGTTAAGAAACCGAGACGGACCAAATAAATAAAAAAGCCTGCGAATGCAGGCTTTTTTGATAATTCGCACCCGTAACGGGTGCGTGGATTGAAATGATATAAAAGATATAATGAAAATATACACTGAAAAGTATTGGGTTTTACGTGATGCTAAAAAACA
>JALZVI010000347.1 GCA_023301015.1 Rickettsiales bacterium
TAAAAGTCGATAATGTCACAGAACCTATATTTCTATTAATAAAAGCATCTGGTAACGTAGGATGTGATTACTTCCAATACGTAACAATATATCCAGAAGAACTAGAAACAATAGATATTACAGCTGATTCTGATTACGAAATTTGTAGTCTAGCAAGATTGGTTATTAGAGCATCAGATAGATTTACAGATATATCATGGACTAATAATAATACGGGAATGGTAACCCAAGGGGACAGCATCGTATTCAATAGCGTTACTGAATATGTTTCAATGGTGGTAAGAGGACTGGATAGTGATTCTTGTTACTACAGCCAATACTTAAACATCTTTCCATCTCAAGAAACAACACATGATGATCAGATTCTAGCGACTGATATTTTGAATGTTTCTCCATGTAGAAAGTTAACATTGGAAGCTGCAGCAGGATACAGTTCTATTGAATGGTATGAACATGACTTTGTTACTGGTTTTGTTTTAACAGGAACAGGCAATACTATAGATCTTGATTACACAGATCGATTGGATCTTTTTGCACCTCTATTAATGTTAGAAGGTACAAACGCAGAAGGATGTCGTGTTAATTATTCTTTTGAATTTGGGTTTAGTGAAGAAGAAAAAGACTTAATAAATCTATCCATTTTAGAAGATTATTGTGGAGGTGATGTAATAACGCTTGCAACTATAGATAGTTATAATGTTTACGAATGGCGTCAAAACGGACAGACAACAAGTGAACCTACTTTTACTTTTACCGCAGATAACGATCCTGTTTTTCTTAGAGTAATAGACGATAACGGTTGCACATTTAAGCAGACTTTTTTTACTGGCGTAGAAAACCTATCTGCACCTAATCTGTGTATGATTTCTTCTGATGATATTACTGGAGATAACACCTTACTTTGGGAAGACCCAACTAATGGATCTAATATCAGTCAATATATTATCTACAGAGAAGGTTCCGCTTCCAATCAATTTGACTCTATAGGAATAAGTAGTATCGCTGTAGAAAATCGGTTTGTTGATAAAAATGTTGATCCTTCACAGCAATCGTATAAATATCAAATCAGATCCATCAACGCATGTGGCAGCCCGTCAGAAGCCAGTAATACACATAAAACGATACATTTAACGATCAACCAAGGGGCCAATGACAACATCAATCTTATCTGGGACAGTTATGAAGGCATAACATATGATCAAGTCAAAATATTACGTGGCTCATCTCCTGACGACTTACAAGACTATGTTGTGTTGCCATCGACAGTATTGTCATTCACAGATCAGAATCCGCCAGCTGGGAATGTTTACTATCAACTGGAAATAACAACGGCTGTCAATTGTGATATCAGAAAACCATTGTTCTTTATAAGGTCCAATGTTGCAGAAATCGTATCTGTATCAGTAAACGAGTTAGGTATAAATGAAAGAATATATCCTAATCCATTTACGGATGTATTGAACATAGAAATTGAAAGAGTCGCAGATTTTCAATTAATTAATCTTGATGGTCGCACTGTCTTGAATAAAACACTAGTTGCTGGTTCTAATAGTATAGACATGATTGACATTCCCACAGGTGCTTATGTTGTAAAGATGAAAATAGGAGAAAGACAGTTTGTAGGTCGGTTTATTAAGATTTAAAACTTAAACTTGTCTCAGAATACATAGATAATCTCTGGCCACAATACTACAAGCAACAATAAACTGATCTGAATAATCAAGAACGGTATTATCCCTTTGTACATATGTGTTGTCGTCACTTCTGGAGGTGCGACGCCTTTGAGATAGAAAAGAGAAAATCCAAAAGGTGGTGTCAAAAAAGAAGTCTGTAAGTTAAGAGCCAAAAGAATACCTATCCATAATAAGTCTATATCTAATTGTATAAATATAGGCGATACAACGGGTACGATTATAAAGATGATTTCTATAAAGTCTATAAAAAATCCAGCTACAAAAACGACTACCATAACAAGTAATAGAAACAACTGAGGAGAGAGTTGCGATTCATTTATTAGATCAATCAACCAACTATCACCTCCCATCTCTCTGAAAACAAATGTAAAGGTCGTTGCACCAAGCAAGATCATAAAAACCATTGAAGTCAGAAACGTCGTCTCTCGCATGACATCTTGCATCGTTTTCCAATTCAATTTCCCTTGCCCTGCCGTAAGTAAAATAGAACCCAATGCCCCTACCGCCGCAGCTTCAGTCGGAGAAGCAATACCCATAAGAATAGATCCGAGTACCGCTAAGATTAATAACATAGGATATACAAATGCCTTTGTAACTTTGGACCAATAGTTTCCCTTCTTAAACGCTTTGATTTCTTCCTCTGTTAATGCAGGTGCTTTATCAGGATTCAGTTGTGCATAGATAAGTATATAAATAATATATGCAGCCACAAGAATAACACCTGGCAAAATAGCCGCCTTAAACAAGTCACCGACAGAAATATTAAGTACACTACCAAGTAATACCAATACAACAGATGGCGGAATGATCTGTCCCAGTGTCCCCGACGAAGCAATCGTACCTGTCGCCAAACTCGGATGATACCCTCTCTTAAGCATTGTCGGCAAACTTATAAGTCCCATCGTTATTACAGTTGCACCCACTATACCTGTAGAAGCCGCTAGTAAAGCACCTACTATCACAACCGAAATAGCCAAGCCACCTTTTAACCTGCCAAAAAGCATTGACATGGTTTCCAATAAGCTCTCAGCTAATCCAGATTTCTCTAACATTATACCCATGTAAACAAATAACGGAACAGCCAACAAAACATAGTTACTCATCACTCCCATTATACGAGGAGGCAGAGCCGTAAGACTAGACGGGTCAAGAAAACATATAGCGTAAAGTATAGATAGTCCTCCCATTGTAAAGGCTACAGGATAACCGTATAGAATCATTATCAGAATAGAAAGAAACAGTATGATTGCTATAATTTCCATCTAAGACTTTATCACTTTATATGCTCTTATCGCTTCTGCAATAGCTTGCAAAAAAAGTAAAAACAATCCTAGAGGAATAAAGAACTTAATCACGTAACGGGCTGGTAAGCCTCCTGGGTCTGGAGAACCTTCATTGAGTAAAAAGGACTGGTAAGCATATTGTGTAGATACCCAGATCATCACAAGACACCAGGGCACTAGAAAACACAGACTGCCTATAAAGTTAACCGATGCACGGTCGACCATATCAAATTTCTCATAGAATAAATCTACACGAACATGTTTCTGATGCTTAAGCGTATAGCCAGCGCCTAATAGAAATATAACAGCAAAGAGATGCCATTCCATTTCAATAACCCAAGCCGCAGAACTTTTAAACAAATACCTTCTTACAACATCAAAACAAACTAGAAGCACCAATACTGTTGTCAACCATGACACAGCTCGGCCTATGACTTCATTGATTCTGTCTATTATTTGTTCCAGGGCAAGTTATTTGATGAACAAGATAGAATAAGTTATGTTCCCTGTCTGCTTAGCGCAAAGGTTATTCTTTTAAGAAACTCTATTTAAATCTAGTAATAAGAAGTATCTCGTTATATCTTAACTATCTTTTCTACTTTCTTCTGTTGTGTTAGTCTATTCTCAAGAACCAAGAAATATATTCCACTTGATAGTTTAGTCAGGTCAATTTGTCTTCCCTTTTCTACATTGACTTTCTCACCTGTTCCTGTAAAAAGGCTCAAGTGTAATGCCTCTATGTTTTCATATTGAATGTATAGTGTCTCAGTTACCGGATTGGGATAGATTTTTATATCTAAGATTTGTGTGATTTCAATGGCATCTAAGACACCGACTACGCCATCACAATCTTCATCTATTTCATTGCCCGGAATCTCTTCAGCACCTGGATTTATTTCTATATTAAAGTCGTCGCAATCTTCATCACTGTTCCATCCATCTCCGTCCAGATCAATAACCTGTATGATACCATCACAGTCTTCATCGACGTCATTGTTAGGAATCTCTTCAACATCAGGATTAATCTCTGGATCACTATCGTCACAATCTTCATCACTGTTAAATCCGTCTCCATCTTCATCTATGATTTGATTGATACCATCACAATCTTCATCGATATCATTGTTGGGAATTTCTATAGCGCCTGGGTTTACTGTAACAGCATTGTCATCACAATCTTCGTCACTATTAAATCCATCTCCATCTAGATCGATTACCTGTATAATACCATCACAATCTTCATCGATATCATTGTTGGGGATTTCTATAGCGTCAGGGTTGATGGCGATATTATTATCGTCACAATCTTCATCAGAAGTAAAGCCATCTCCATCGGCATCAACTAGTGACGTTCCTAATATACCATCACAATTTTCATCGATATTGTTATCAGGAATCTCAATGGCTGCTGGGTTGATGTCAAAATTGAGGTCGTCACAATCCTCGTCACTGTTGTAACCATCATTATCTAGATCTATGACTTCTACTATACCGTCACAATCCTCATCGATATCATTGTTGGGGATTTCTATAGCCAGTGGATTTATAAGAGAGTCTTGATCATTACAATCTTCATTAAAAGAAAATCCATCATTATCGGCATCTGTTACGCCTATGATGCCATCACAATTCTCATCTATATCATTGTCAGGAATCTCTATTTGTGCTGGGTTGATAGCTAAATTGTTATCGTCGCAATCTACGCTATTGTTAAATCCATCTCCATCTTCATCTATGACAAGTGTTATCCCATCGCAGTTTTCATCTATATCGTTATTTGGAATTTCAATAACGCCGGGATTGATCATGTCATTATTATCATCACAATCATTACCTTCTAGTACATAGCCATCAGGCTTGAGACAATCTGTTACTGATAAACTGTTATCTCCAAACCCGTCATTATCTGCATCGGCATAGTAAATACTAGGTTCTACACCATCATCTATGATTCCATTACAATCGTTATCTATTCCATCGCATTGCTCCGTGTTACCAGGATAGACATTAGGGTCATTATCGTCACAGTCTTGTTCTTGTGGTACCCCGTCATTATCTGCATCTATTATGTTAAGTGTATTGCAACTAATAGATGTAGACTTGGTTGCACAACCATTTTTGAAAATAGCTTCAACAGTGATTTTTACTTCTTGACCGGCAATGAGATTACTTACTGTATATGTGTTATTAGCTACATTTCCGATATAGATATCATCAATATATATGTTGTGACTAGAAACAAGGTTGTCACTTAACCAAGTAAATATGAGGTTGTCGCTATTAGGAGCATCACACATAACAAGTGGTGCTGACGTCTGTACAAATCCTTCATCTATTTGTCCATTACAATCATTATCTATGCCATCACATAATTCCTCTGCCCCTGGAAAAGTAAGGGGGTCTTTATCATCACAATCGTCTTGCTCAGGAAAACCATCATTGTCGGCATCTATGTAGGTTTCTCCGTTACAAGTTACTGTAGTTGTCGCATTGCTGCATCCATTATTGAATATTGCTTCAACAGTTAATTCTACTGCTTGTCCCGATAGTAGGTTTTCTACCAAATAACTGTTTCCATTATTGTTTCCTATAAAAACCCCATCTACTGTTAGATTATAGCTATCTGCCATAACATTGACATCCCATCTAAAAAAGATACTATTAAAACTAGGCAGGTTACAAGTAACAACAGGTCCAGTAGAAGATTCAAATCCCTCGTCTATAACACCATTACAGTTATTATCTATCCCATCGCAAATCTCAGCGGCAACTTGATTAACACTAGCGTCATTATCGTTACAGTCTGTATCGGAAGGTTCTCCGTCACCATCTGCATCTGTATAAATAGAACCCTGACAAATTATTGTTGTTGATTTACTTTGACAACCTGTAATAAAAATAGCTTCAACTGTAATTTCAACTTCTTGTCCAGAGAGCAAATTGTTTTTTCGATAAGATTCTATCAGTCCACTACTTATAAATACACCATCGATAAAAACATTGTAGCTGTTTACTACAGGGTTATTGTTCCACGAAAATGTTAAACTATTATATGATGAAATACTACAAGAAACATCAGGTGCTAACGCTGCTTCAAATCCTTCATCTATAATACCATTACAGTTGTTGTCTATTCCATCACAAGTCTCTAGATTGCCAGGATAAATTTGATTGTTGTTATCATCACAATCTTGGTCTTCATAAGAACCATCGCCGTCATTATCTATTAGTGCTCTGGTTGTACATAATATGGTTGTCGATAGATTGGCACAACCATTATCAAACAGCGCCTCTACTTTTATTTCTACTATCTGATTAGGCTGTAAGTCTATAAAAAGGTATTCTAGAACATCTACTGTTTCTATATAAAAGCCATTCTGATATATGTTATAAGAATAGGCTAATGGAATTTCTAACCAAGAAAAGGCAATAACATCTATGGCCTCTGGTCCACAGCTTACAACTGGCGCTGTAGTACCTTCAAAACCTTCATCAATAATACCATCGCAATTGTTATCCTGTCCATCACATACTTCTGCGTTACCAGGATAATTATTAGGGTCACTGTCGTCACAGTCTTGACTTGCAGGAACACCATCTCCATCGTCGTCAATAAAGTTAGAAGTATTACATTGAATAACCGCTGACATATTAGCACAACCATTAACATATACAGCTTCTACTTGTACCAATATTGTCTGGTTAGGAATAAGTCCTGTAACGGTGAATTGAGCAACATTAGTTGTTCCAACAAGAACACCGTCCACATAGACTACATATTCTTCCACATCTGGGTCAAAGTCCCATGAAAAAGAAATACTAGTTGCCGTCGCTATATTACACAATACTATTGGCGGTGCCGTTTTGAAACCTTCATCTACAAGACCGTCGCAATTATTATCTATACCATCACACAGTTCTTGAGCTCCTGGAAAAGCTGTATTATCTCCATCATTACAATCCAGGTTATTAGTTACATAACCGGGTATTAATTCACAACTGAGAATATTTATATCTGGTGACCCAAAACCATCGTTGTCATTGTCTGAATAATAGACAGTTTCTTGTAATAAATTGATCGTTACATTTTGTTCTATTGGGCAAAAGCTACAAGTGTTTTGATCAGCATGTGTATATATAAAAGTGCCGCTCGAGTTTATAACTTGGTTAAGTGTAATGCCAGGTCCTTGCCATCCTATTCCATCACCATTAGGATCATCTCCAGTCGTCGCAGGATTCCACCCACCTGGATTAGAAAAAGCATCTGCACATAAATCATATGGTCCGAAGACTTCAATTTCTCTTGGTAGAACATTTATTGTCAGGCACTTCTCATCGAAAGAAGCATCACAAGCGCCAATTATAGATTCTAAGCAAACTGTTAATACAACAGGGTTATAAACAACAGGCATTGTTATCTGTGGCAATTGATATCCTGCTGTGCTAGGATTAATGGCCAGTGTAGGTAAGAAACCACCATTGGTATTACTTAACGGGGGATCAAAAGTCCAGTTAAAAACAGCATCTATACCTGGACTATAGACATTACATTCAAGATCGTAAGCGCCATAATCTGCAACAGAGTTACCCTGATGTACAGCATTCAACTGAATTACACTTCCCGAACAAACGTTGATATCCGTAATAGTACCACATG
>JALZVI010000348.1 GCA_023301015.1 Rickettsiales bacterium
ATACTGAGGTGGCTTTACAAGGGTACCCTGACAAAGAAACTATACAGGCTGCTTTGTCTGAGTATAAAAACTACTCTATAAACCATAAAGTGTATGTTTTAGCTCTAGAATCCGTAGCTTCAACTACTCAGACGATAGAGGTATTGGAAGAAGAGCGAAAAACACTCGCTACTTACGAGGGAGACTTCGATTTATACGAAAAAAACTACATTTCTTCGTTGACAGCTATGCAATTAATGGTGCAGTATGAAAAATATAAGGCAGCTTATGACAAGCAGAAGGCTAAGGTAGACACATTGGAAACCAAGGTGGAGGACTACGACGATGCTATCGTCGGACTACGAAATCTAAAGGTGAGAATTAAATCCTACCTAGTCCCAAGTTTAAATAAGGTTGCGTCAGCCTACCTTAACCAGATGACGGACGGAGCACGTAGCTCCGTAGTTATCTCTGAGGATTTTGATATCAGAGTAGATGGTCAACCCATGGAAGCCCTCTCTGGTTCAGCAAAAGCTGTCGCCAACTTAGCGATACGTCTGGCACTAGGTCAGACGTTAACTAACTCAGTTTTCTCAGTCCTTATGGCTGACGAAATTGACGCCTCTATGGACACGGAGAGAGCTGAATATACAGCTAAGTGTCTCAGGAACCTAACAGGTAAAATTAAACAGATAATCATCATTAGTCATAAAAAACTAGATGCTGATAATTACGTGGAGCTAACGTGAACGAGAGCCAAGCACAAACTATTGTCGATAACTTAACTGACCGACAGAAACAGGACTTACAAACTTATCTAATGAGGGATAGGGATTACTTATGGATTGCTAAGAGATTAAAGATTTCAGCCATTGCTGTACGCAACTTTGATATCTTAACCAATAAGAGATACTTCACTAGCGAAGATGGATACGGGAGAGCGAACCTTAGGTCTTTCATAATCAGCCGAAGGTATATAGACTCAGACTGGCCCGCGATGGACGACGAGGCTATTGCCAAAGCTCGTTCTGACTACGATGCTGGTACCATAGAGGTGGTTACAGCCCGCGATGGGTTTCACCAGATTCTGTATCGTATCCCGCGCAAAGTTAGAGACGTAAAACGAAAACCATATTTTATAAAAGCAACAGAGGAAGAAGAACATGCACCAATACCTTAAATTACTAAAGGACATTCGAGAGAATGGACAAATGACTGATGATAGAACAGGGACTGGAACACAGTCCCTGTTTGGTCGACAGGTCAGATATAAGATGTCAGATGGGTTCCCCTTGGTGACAACCAAGAAGGTAAACACCAAGGCTCTCATACATGAACTACTTTGGTTCATTAAAGGAGACACCAATATCAAGTACCTTAATAATAATGGTGTGAACATCTGGAACGAGTGGGCTGACGAGAACGGAGACCTAGGGCCAGTGTATGGCGCTCAGTGGCGTAGACACTTAGGAGCTAGACCCGTAGCCCACGCAGGCCTAGGTGAGTACAATGTTGTGCCTCAATGGGACGACCAGTTGGCTCAGGTTATCGAGCAAATTAAGACTAATCCTACCAGTCGCAGGCTTATCATAGACTCATGGAATGTCCCCCAGATAGCAGACATGGCCTTACCACCTTGTCATTGCCTGATGCAATTCAAAGTTTACCAAGGTAAACTAGACTTGCAGCTCTACCAACGTAGTGCAGACGTATTCCTAGGCGTCCCTTTTAACATAGCGTCCTACGCCCTATTGTTAGGTATGGTGGCCCAAGTCACAGGAACACTCGCAGGAGATTTCATACACAGCTTCGGTGATGTCCATATTTACAACAACCACCAAGAGCAAGTGGAACTGCAACTGTCTAGGAAGCCTTACATGCTGCCTACACTACTGTTGAACCCAGAAATTAAGAACATTGACGACTTTACTTTCGATGATATTGAGATTAAAGGTTACGTCCACCACCCATCAATCACAGGAAAGGTATCAGTATAATGACATTTAGAGCACCAGAGATTATGGTCTCAGACGGGCAGTTTTATAACGCCTCAGACCCAAAACCAGAGGTATTAACCTTGGAGAATATTGCCATAGCTATGAGTAATACCTCTAGGTGGGGAGGGCATATGGGCATAGTGGGAGTTAATCTTCAGCATTACTCTGCCTCTCCCATCCCTAAAGAGTCCGTACCCCTTACCCTGTTCCCTTCTACCTATACCACAGCTGAGCATTCAGTTATAGGGGCGCAGTATTACCTATCCCAAGGGCGACCAGACCTAGCTAGACTTTTCATGATGCATGATGCGCTTGAACCATTCGCTACAGGGGGTGATATACCTACCCCTTTGAAGAACTACATGCTTGCTGTACACGTGTGGGAAGCCCTAGGTCAAAACGTAGTCCTAGACGCCTTCGACCTAGAAGGGGACTTCTCCATGATAAAAGAAGTAGACAGGCGCATATGTCGAAACGAGTCCATGGCTTTATATGGGGACAGCCAAGAGTGGTTAAAGGATATAGAACCTCTGAGGTTTAAAGGTGAAGTGATTCCCCTATACTTCTGGGACAACAAGGAAGCAGCCAACCAATGGTACAGGCTAGCACATAAACTGGAGTTAAAAAACAAATATGCCTAAAATTATTTTAGTAAACGGCCCCCCGAGGGCAGGAAAAGATACAGCTCAAGAGGCTGTACCTGACAGCGTGAGGGCTAAATTCGCTCAAGCGGTTAAGGAAGGTACACACGCAGCCTTTG
>JALZVI010000349.1 GCA_023301015.1 Rickettsiales bacterium
TGCAGCCGACTGGCAATTTGCATTTGGGGAACTATCTTGGCGCTATCAAACAGTGGGTTGCCGCGCAAGAAAGTCATGACTGTCTGTTTATGCTCGCCGATTTGCACGCCATCACCGTTCCGCAAAACCCTGCTGATCTGCGCGCGAGCGTGCTAAAAACCGCGGCACTATATATAGCCTGCGGAATTGACCCTGAAAAATCGGCGATTTTCAACCAGTCGCGAGTGAGCGGACATGCTGAGTTAGCTTGGATTTTGAGTTGTAATACGCCAATTGGCTGGCTTGACCGCATGACGCAGTTCAAAGACAAGGCGGGGAAGGATAAGCAGCGTGCGGCACTTGGGTTGTATAGCTATCCAGTGCTGATGGCGGCGGATATTTTGTTATATAATGCCGATTTGGTGCCTGTGGGCGATGACCAAAAGCAGCATCTGGAACTGGCGCGTGATATCGCTGCGGCGTTTAACCGCAATTATGATTCTGAGACATTCATAGTGCCAGAGCCGATGATTTTGAAAACGGCAGCGCGGGTGATGAGCTTGCGGGACGGGACGAAAAAGATGAGCAAGTCCGACCCGTCCGATAATTCTCGCATAAATTTGAATGATTCTGCCGAGGTGATTGAGAAAAAGATCAAGAAAGCGACGACTGATCAAGAGGTGGGAATAAGTTACGACCCAGAGGCGCGCCCTGAAGTTGCGAATTTGCTGAGTATTTATTCCGCGTTTGAGGGGTGCACTCCAGAGGCCGCGGCTGAGAAGTTTGCTGATTATAATTTCGGTAAGTTTAAACCTGAGCTGGCGGACTATTTGGTTGCCAAGATTGCGCCAATCTCTGGGCGGTTTGAGCGTTTGATGGGCGACGAGGCGTATTTGCTCAAAATTTTGGGGCAGGGCGCGGACAAGGCGAATGAAATCGCGGCACAAAATATAGCAAAAGTGAAAGAAGTTGTCGGTTTTATTTAGTTTTTAATTTTCTCAGTTTTTAGTTTTCTCTCCGCTCGTATGTTGGCTTACAGGATGAGGAAGTGCCTGCGGGGCTGCCCAAACCACAGCCCTGAGCGCGTTTCAGTCTGCAAGCCGAAGGCGCAGCGGGGAAGCAATTAAAAACTACTTGACTATCGCATTCAAATCCGCCACATTATCAATATGTTCGCGGTTTTGCGGGCATAAATAATACCTCGATATGACTATGCAGACTGCTTTCTTTATGCTCAAGCTTAGAGTTACAGCCAATAAGTTAGAGGCTTAACAACTAAGGAGAATACTATGTCTACAGGAACAGTTAAATGGTTTAATACAACAAAAGGTTACGGATTTGTGGCACCTGACGAAGGTGGAGCAGACGTTTTTGTTCATATCACTGCAGTTCAAGCAGCTGGACTTCACGGTCTAGACGAAAACCAAAAAGTTAACTACGAACTTCAAGAAAACAACGGCAAACAATCTGCTGGTAACTTGGAATTGGTAGACTAGTTATATAACTAGCTAATTTAGCAAAAAAGCCTCTGCAATCGCGGGGGCTTTTTTTTGTTCAAAATATGGGTTTTGTTATGCAAGCGTTGGGCATCAAGGCTTGTCGGCTATATTAGTTTAGCCGTTTTAAATTATGGCCTGCGCCACAAGCATCACAAACACATAGCGCCCAGCCTTGCCGATTGTTACTAATATAAGAAACAGCCATATGTTGGTTTTGAAAACCCCAGCGGCAAATGTGAGTGCGTCGCCAAAAAATGGAACCCAAGCAAAGCACAAGCTCCATTTTCCCCATTTATTATACATTTTTGAGCCTTTTGCAATTTGCTCGTCATTTGCAGGAAACCACTTTCTATCTTTGAACTTGAGCAAATAGCGACCCATTACATAGTTCAAGCCAGATCCCGCAACATTTCCTGTGGTTGCAACTAAGACTAGTGTTGTTGCGGTGAATTCAGCGGAGGTGTAGACCCCAATCATATAGGCTTCCGAAAAGCCGGGCAAGATTGTGGCAGAGAGGAATGCGGCGGCGAATAGGGTTGATAATGCTAGCATACAGCCTCTTTGTAGCTGCTGGTGTCGCTAGGGTAATGTGATGGTTTATGCACGGCTTTCCTTGTAATGAATTTCGTATATTAGCCTAGCAACCAATATATAAAAAGCCATAGGAAGTTGGTTTTTTGCTGCAATACAAAAACTAGAGTATGTTGCAATAAGTGCAACCATTGCGATTAATCGTAATGGTTAGGAGGCAATTAGCACTAAATTACTATAAAATGCGCTTAATTTATGTTATAATGAGAGATGGCAGAAGAAATTAAGGTTTTGTACGTAGAGGATAATGAGTTTGATGCTTTCTTTTATAAAAGCAGATTAGAGGCTTGTGAACTATCCGAATTTAAGGTGAAGGTTGTGGTTGACCTTGCTGAAACAAAGCAGGCTTTGCAGCAAAAATATTTATATGACATCATATTGCTAGATCTGAATTTACCCGACAGTGCTGGGCTAAATACTTTGAGTGCGGTGATGGAAACTGGCTTAACAATCCCTGTTGTCGTTTTAAGTGGATCAGGTGATGGAGAGATGTTCAAAGCAGCCCGTGAAATGGGTGCCTCTGGTTTTCTGCTGAAGAAGCCTGATAATTATAATGTAGGTGAACATCTTAAAAGAGTTCTTGATAAGAACAGGACTGTAAAGAAAGGCGTTGGAAGCTGGTCGCAAAGCTAAGTACATTATTCTTCTTTAGACAGGCACGGATTCTTTGCGGTTATTCCCAATGACTCGCTAATTCCAGTTTTGTCGCCAATAACTTCTCCAATTTTAGCGAAAATACCGACTCCAGTTGCGATCCCTGCTGCGGTTTTTAAAGCGCTAATTGCCGTGCCTTTTGGTTCGGGGTAAACAGAAAGATTGTCAAACTTTCCGCTAATCGCGATAGGTGGTACTAGGAGGTCGGTTAGGCCGATATTCCTTGCCTTTGGAACGACTGTCATTTTTACTTTTTGCGTAGGCAGCTTGATTTTCCCATCGCCCGTAACAACCGCATGGTCGGTTACAATCCCAAGGTTTTTGAATTCGCCATTGCCATTATTCCATTCTATATCGGCAATAACGCAATTGATTTCAGTTTTTGCTGAAGCTGTGCCGCCTGTGAGGAGCTTGAACAACTGCTTCAATGCGCCGTCCTTAACTGCGCCAGAATAGATCGCATCCTTCAAATGAATTTTCGTGTTTCCTGATAAGCTGCTCACGAGTGAATGCACGGAGTTGCCGCTCATTTTCAAGCTTGTTTGCAAGTCTGTCGCGCCACCTGAGAAATTGTCAATAAACAACTCTCCCGCCTTTAGTCCGCTCGTATTGAGAGTGAGGCTTGATGATGATTTTGATAGTTTTAAATCGGCCTTGATTTTTGTGCCTGACAATGTGGTTGTGATGTTTTTTACATTCAAAATTCCGCCAGCAATTTTTGCAGGTAGTTTTGCATTTTGAAGCGTGACTTTATCATTTATCTTCAATGATTTTATTGAGATCGTAATGTCTGCATTAACAGCAGAAAGGGCTTCAAAAGGAAGGGGCTTTTTTGAATAGAGCTCAGTGTCTACTTTCTTCTCGCCAGTGCTTTCTGCACTGCTTTCTTTGCTAGAAAAATCAAGCGCACCCATGCTTATGCTGCCTGAAACATATGGCTTTGCCTTGTTCAAATCAGCTTTCAATGAAGCCTGAGCGCTGTATTTTCCAGATTTTATTCCAGAGTCATTAAGCTCCACAATTTTGTTCTCAAGAATTTTGGATAGTGAAGTGATTTCTCCATTCACGCTCAAATCTTGTCCGTCAATATTAGCCAATAAGTCTATTGGAGAAAAGCTTTCGCCAGCGCCTAGATTGAGTTTTGATATTTTGTAGTTAGATGTTTTTCCGTCCTTCACAGCAATTGTCACATTCTCAATAGCAATATCGCCAATAGAAATTTTTGTGGCATCAGTTTGCGCCTCTTGCTTTTCTGCCGCGCCCTCTTCCTTGGCATCAGCAAACTCAAAGTTCCATTTGCCTTTGCTTTTTTCCAGAGAAATTTCGCTGTTTTTTAAAGACAAAGAATCAATCTGAACGGCGCTTGAAAGAAGGGGGAGGAGTTGCAATGTTACTTCAACTTCTCCAATTTTAGCCAAAGGTTTTTTGCTGCCCCACTCGGCATTAGCCAAAACGACATCGGTGATTTTGATAGTTGGTGAGAGCCCGATTTGTGGTGAGATTTCGCCGTTAATAACCAGCTCACGCCCTAGGCTTTTGCTTATTTGTTGCTGCACAACTTCTTTGTCGATGAACAGAGTCGCCGCATATATTCCGCCAACAATGACCAGCAATAAAATGCCAAATATAATCACAATTTTCTTCAAAGCTTTCATCAAATAATCTCCATTTCAATTTATATTGCACTATACCCCAGCGAGAATAAGAAAGCTGTAGGGAAATTATTGTTGGCAGAAAGTGCGATCTGGGTTTATATAGAAAATATGGAAAAGTTATCCTACATTGATCCGAAAGAAATTGAGCTGGCCGAAGCTCGCCTTGCGCCGTTCCTCAATGAAACGCCGCTTTGGCGATCTGACCTGCTGGATTCATGGCTGGGGCATAAGCTGACATTTAAAATTGAATCATTCCAAAAAATCGGTGCGTTCAAATATCGCGGTGCGTTGAACGTGTTGTTGAAGCTGAAAGAGCAGGGGAATTTACCTGATGAGATTGTGACATTTAGCTCAGGCAATCATGCTCAAGCCGTTGCACTTGCTGCGCGTACGCTGGGGATTAAGGCGACTATATACATAGCCAAATACGCCTCGCCAATCAAGAAGCAAGCCACCATCAGCTATGGCGCTGAGGTGATTGAAACTGAGAGCCGCAATGAGGCTGAGCAGCTGGTGCTTAAGGCTGAGGCAGAGGGCAAGTTTGCAATCCACCCGTTTGACAATGACGATATTATAATCGGGCAGGGGACGTCTTGCTTGGAGGCTTTGCGTGAATGGCCAGAAGAAAGCGGGCCTGATGCAGTTTTCGCAACATGCGGCGGCGGTGGCTGGATGGCTGGGACATATCTCGCAGCCAAGCTCGCGCAACCGAGCATGAAGGTTTATGCAGTTGAGCCGCTCAACGCTAATGACGCGGCCAGATCATATCGTGATGGCAAAATTTTTCGCTTTGACGAGTCTCCTGAAACAATTGCTGACGGGGCAAGAGCGCTGAGCGTTTCAGAGCGCACTTTCCAATATCTCAAGCAGCTTGACGGGTTCTATGAGGTGGCCGAAGAGGATATTATATATTGGACGCAGTGGCTCACACATTTGCTGAAGATCACGGTTGAGCCAACTTCGGCGTTGGTGATGGGTGGGATTTGCCAGTGGCTAAAAACGCAAAAAACTCCGCAAAATGTGCTGGTGATGCTGAGCGGTGGGAATGTTTCGCCGCAGAGCTATCGCAAGATTTGGCAAGAGAATTATCTGGAAACCCCGCCGAGCCTGTAGCTCCGCGTTGGGATGATAAGCTTGAATATCTGAAAAAATTGCATTAAAACTAACTCATGGATTTTGAAATAATATTGCAGGCGATTTTGCTTGGTGTGCTTGAGGGGTTGACGGAATTTATTCCCGTTTCAAGCACTGGCCATCTGATTGTCGCCGCTGATTTGCTGGGCTTTGCCACTCCGGGAGGGGTGTTTAAAATCGCGATTCAGCTGGGTGCAATTTTGGCAGTTTGCGTGAAATATTGGCAGTTGTTGAGTGGCGTTGCTTTTTCGCTCCACACAAAGCCAAGTTCTCGCAAATTCGCGCGCAATGTCATAATCGCATTTCTACCCGCCGCGGTGATAGGGCTTTTGGCGCATAGCTATATTAAGGAGAAGCTGTTTTCCATGGAGGTTGTTGCGGTCTCTCTCATCGTTGGCGGGATGCTGATTTTGCTGATTGAGCGGATGGCTCACAAGGCTAAGTTCCGTGCGACCGAAGAGATTTCTGCGCCCAGCGCGCTCAAAATTGGCTTCTTTCAAGCGCTTGCCATGATCCCTGGTGTTTCCCGTTCTGGTGCAACAATTATGGGTGGCTTGCTGCTGGGATTTGACAGGAAATTGGCTGCAGAGTTCTCGTTCTTCCTCGCAATCCCAACGATGCTCGGCGCGACAGTCTATGACCTCTACAAAAACTGGGCGGTGCTGGATGCGGATGCATTTGGGCTGATTGCAATCGGCTTTGTGGCCGCATTCTTCGCAGCGCTTATGGTTGTGAGCCGCTTGGTGGACTATGTCAGCAACCACGGCTTCAAAATTTTCGCCTATTACCGCATTGTTTTCGGCGCGTTCATCCTGCTGTTTTTAATATGATTTTTCAAACTACATATAAAACTCCCATATGCAATTTGCGCCTTGTCGCCTCTAGCAATGCATTGCTGCGTGCCGATTGGGTTGAGGCTGAGGAGGCTGGTGACGGCAATGAAATTCTGCGCGAAACGGCGGGGCAGCTGGATGAATATTTCGCGGGGAAGAGGCGAGTTTTTGATTTGCCGCTCGCGCCCGAAGGCACTGAATTTCAGCTGGATGTGTGGCAAGCTTTGCGCAAGATTGGCTATGGCCAAACGCTGAGCTATGGCGAGCAG
>JALZVI010000350.1 GCA_023301015.1 Rickettsiales bacterium
GATTTAAAAACGGATGAAATAGATAGTATTTCGAAATATATGTTAGATGAGCCTAGGATATGTAAAGAATATGATGGAGGGAAAAAGGTCGAATGGGACTAAAATGAATTATTTTGATTTGCATAAAAAATATACACTACTATAGTCACTACTTATTGAAAATGTATAAACTACTGTTGCTATTTTTCACGTGTCTCGTAACGAGTAACTCGTTTCTATTTCCGATTATTGGAGATATTGGTGAAAATTACAAGATGCACGCTGTTCCACGCAGTATTGCTTACAAGTATATTAAAAATATGGAGATAGAGTCTATAAGGAAAAACGACCCAGACTTTATAGTAGACGAACTACATAGAGCTAGAGAAATTTGTAGGGATTCTAAATATTGCAATACTATGGTCACATTTGTAAATGAAAATGGTAATAGGGAACCCGATTTTGTTATATTGTATAGGATGTCGGAAGGATTTTCTAATACTGTGTATACTATTGATTCTATGCTTATAAATAAGGATAAAGAGGATGTTATACCTATCAACGTTGTCTACGATGTTATTTCAGATTTCTGTTATACGCATAGGGGATATTTACAAGTACATCCACTAAAAACATGGGCTGGTGGGAGATACATGAACAGTATCATTCTTGAGAACAGTATACTTTAATATACTAAAAAACAAATCAAAATATTTTGTAAAAAACTTATACCCACCCAGACACAATAATTATTTCAAGCAACTAAAATGGATTTCTACTTGCACGACATACGCGCTAACAACTATGGATCTGGAGACTTTCCTGATAAGACATCTATTCAAATATTCGGTGCTGATTCTAAAGGGGATCCTGTATTCGTCGAGGTGAACAAGTTTCACCCGTGGATGTATCTAGAGCTACCTTCTACAATGGACTTCAATTCGTTCAAGGCTGATTCTAAGTCCCAATTCTGGTTTAGGAACGTGAAAAAGTTCGAAAGGGTTAAGCGTAAACGGTTTGTTGGATTCTCTGACAATAAGCTGTTTACGTATGTTTATGTTTCTTTTTCTGGTACAGTCCCTATGTTCTGTGCAAGGAAAAAACTAAAAGAAATGTATCCCGCTCTTCGTATTCACGAAGATAAGGTGGATCCTATTCTAAAATTCCTACATTCTACTAGAGTGAGACCATCTAGTTATTTTTCTATTAAGGGATATCAAGAAGTTATCACTTCCTGTAAAAAAACTCACTGTAAACACGAGTATACTGTGGATGCGGATGGTATAACCCCTGTACTAGAAGACAGATCACCACCACCTATGGTTATCTGTGCGTATGATATCGAGTCTTCTGGACTGGATCCTAAAAATGATTACGTTTTCCAGGTCTCTATGTGTTTTTCTAAACTCGGTGAGAATACTACTGAAGGTGAACATGCTACTATTGCATGTAAAAAAGGTGTTGTGATTTGTGTAGGTGAAACGGAATCTATAGATGGTACCCCTATATGTAAAGTCGAGAATGAAGTGTGTTTACTTAATAAATTCAGGGAAACTCTTATCAAGTCTAACGCTATGATCTTAATGGGTTACAATAATGCTCAATTTGACTCTAGCTTTTTGTACAAGAGGGCTGTTGATATTTACAATATCAAGGATTTCTGTAAGATTGGATTTATGAAGGAAGAGAGTTGTGAATTGAAAACTAAGATGTTGAGTTCATCCGCACTTGGTGCAAATGAATTGAGTCAGATGGTTATTCCTGGTAGGGTTGAGTTCGATGGTCTAATGATACTTAGAAGAACTCAAAAACTTAGTTCGTATAAACTGAACTCTGTTTGTGAGCATTTCTTTGGGGGTACTAAGGATGATGTATCGTATATGGACATATTAGATGCCGCCAAAACTAAAGATCCTAAAAAACTTGGTAATATTGCTAGGTATTGTTTCCAGGATTCTTGGTTGGTCGTTGTACTGTTTAATAAGATCAAGGAGATCTATAATGGTATGGAGATGGCTAAATTGTGTTGTGTACCACTTAGTTTTATTGAAAATCGTGGTCAGCAGATAAAGTGTTTTTCTTTGATCCTTGATAGGGTCTATGGTGAATATGTGTGTAACCAGATAGATGCTCTAGCTGGGGATGGTAAGGGTTACGCAGGTGCAACTGTTATAGACGCACAGACTGGATTCCATGGGGATGATCCGGTTGTGTGTTTGGACTTTGCAAGCCTATACCCATCTATCATGAGATGGAAGAATTTGTGCTATACTACATATGTAGTAGGAGAAGAATATATGGGTATTGAAGGTGTTGATTATGAGGAGTTCGAGACATCCCCTGGTAATATAGAAATTTTCGCCCATCGTAAGGGTGAGAAGGCTATTTTGTCTGATTTAGAAGAGACTCTTGGTGCCGAAAGAAAGGCGACCAAGCGTCTCATGAAGGGTGAGAAGGATCCATTTAAGTATAGTCTGTTGAATTCCAAGCAATTGGCGCAGAAAGTGACTGCTAACTCTTTGTATGGATTCTGTGGTACGGTCCGTGGCATGCTCCCGCTCGTCGCCATTGCTGCTGCTGTTACCTGTACAGGGAGGGACATGATAAACAAAACGTCGAGTTACGTTAAGTCATTGGGTGCTACTGTTGTTTATGGGGATACTGATTCAGTTATGTGTAAATTTCCTATAGACGATGCTACTAGAGCCCTAGGTCACAAGGCTCTTCTGGAAAATGCATACAAAAAGGGTGTTATCGCAGCTGATGGGGCTACTAAGTTATTTGGACATCCAGTTGAACTGGAATACGAGAATATATATTACCCATATCTTTCACTGGGCAAGAAGATGTACTCTACACTATGCTACGAGTTTCCGGATAGTGCACCGAAAGCTGTACATAAGGGTATAGTTGTTGTTAGGAGGGACAATGCCCCTATTGTTAGGGAGTGTGTTGCAGAAGTACTAAGACTACTTATGGATAGGTCTGATACTAAAATGGTAAGGACTTATGTGAGGAGTATACTACAAAAAATGGAGGATGGTGATATACCAGCTGAGAATCTTGTCATTTCTAAGGAACTTAAAAAACTCCCATGGGAATATGCTACACAAGGTCCTCACTCTATGTTGGCTGGTAAGATGTACGATAGGGCTAATAAGCAATCATTGTTCAGAGAAGTGGTTAAGCCACTTATGGAGGGGTCTAGGTATGATGATACTGTATTGTGCAAGATGTACTATGATATGGAGAAGGCTAGGAAGTTTCTTTCGTTTGGGGAAAAGGATGATATTGAGATGAGTGTGTTTATTTCTAATATTAGAAAGGGGAAGTACAAGGCTAAGTACGGACAGACAGAGTGGTACTCTGAATGTAAGAATAGTATTATAAGTGGGTGTAAGGATAGTCTAAAATTGGTATGTGCAGGAATTAAAAATGGCAACGATGTGGAAAAGTATTATAAGGATTTTGGGAGGTATGATGAAATCTACTGGGAGCCTCCTAGGCTCGGTAACAGGATACAATATGTCATAGTAAGGGGGAAGGGGGATATGAATGAGAGATCCGAGGATCCTAGGATGGTTGGTAAACGAGTAAAAATAGACGTTGAGTATTATATTTCAAATCAGTTGAAGAATCCATTGGTAAACATCCTCAAACATGTGATGGATGATCCGGATTCTATATTTGATGAATTTATACGGAGGGCTAGAAATGTTAACATGGGGAGGGTAGAAATAACCAGTTTCTTTAAGAGGCAGAAGGTTTAAAGTTATACTTATCTTATATGAATGATGACGGCGATAAAAATGGGCTCCATAAGTTCCATAGCAGCAGCTGAAGAGGTCTTGGTCGGTCTTGAATGAAGAGGTGGTGTAGAATAACTCGGGTTATATAAGGGTCTAGCCTCTAATATGAAAATTTCTTAACATACACCATCGGTGACTCTACGCAGATTGATGACATGACTGGCGCAATGTGCCAAGTAAGCCACACCAAAAATCCCGCAGAATGAGCACATACCACCGAACCGTCAACATCAAAGTTATCTGGGCAGGTTCCGACAAAATGACTGTCCTAAACATGTATTCTCGGACTCCACATCCCGGTTGATGTTATAGACGATCCTTATGTACCATAGTGTACAAAAATTACGCATGATTGATCTCCGAATCTGACTTGTTTACTGACCCCATTTAGAGTATTTAATGTGAACACTAAACAACAATATGGGGTACCAAGAGAGAATATGGTAATCGAGAAAGTATTTAAAAATGTTTTATATTTCGCAACTTTCCCGATGAGGGTTTTATATTTCCATGGCCCAAGATTAGGTGGGTATGGATTCCAGGAAGGTGTTAGTAGTGAAAGTGTCTGTGAAAAATATACATCGGTAAGGAGTGATTTTTGGAAAGGATCTGATGAGGCTATTACGGAATGCGCTGTAATTATGGAAAGGAAATTCAACGCTTTTCTAGTCGGATCGGTAGCATTGTTTGTTATCGGAATGTTTTTACAGTATTTAAATATTATGTCAACTAGGTACGCTATTTATCCTATAGTGAAAAGGGTTGACAATAAAGTAGATGACATATCAAAATTGATCAAAACAAAAACTAATTTTCAGAATTAAAAAAATTAAAAAAAAATATAGCCCAATGCAATATTCTCACCTAATATTATAACATATTATTTTTTTGGTGATATATACGCATGATTATCGGGCTCCGATTTGGAAATTATATAATGATATTTATTATACAAACATGTCAGTTGTACTGCGTTATGCATTTAATGGGGACACCGCCGACCTAGGCGTTGATTCGTCAGAGTCCTCTCTGAACATGTCGAGTGTGAATGTTACTTCTTCCACAGACCCAACTTACAGTGGTGTGGCATCTTTTAATGGAACTTCGTACTTAGATCTTATATCATCAAGCGTACCATCTACTACTTATGGGTCCAATAGTAGAACATTTTCAGTATGGGTTAACCCCACATCCGCGTCTGGAATATTGTTTTCTATAGGAGATGAAACACTATCTGGTAGCCTATTTAGAGTATCTCTGAATGCTTCTAGACAGGTGTTAATAGAATATTCTACTTTGACTGATTCTGTGAGTTCAACTACTCTCACTCTAGGGTCTTGGTCTCATGTACTTGTTATGTATACCGGTACCAATGTAATGTGTTATATAAATGGTTCGTCTGTTTTCGATGACTCGAGGGTCATAGATACAGTAAACACAACACTAAGCATCGGGAGGGATTCTCAGCAAGGTGTTACTGATGCATTTGTTGGATTTATGAGTGATTTCATATTATATGACCACACATTAGACACTGGTGATATTTCAGACATATATTCATACGGACCAAATGAGTTACTAAACTTAGATTCTACAGACTTAGTTGTATTCGCTGAAGATGGTATACAGGGCGAGGTCATAGCCAACCAAGGCGTGGTTGCTGTTGGTGATGTTACTACCAGAGGTCTTACGCTTATATCGGAAAAGGAATCAACTGGTGATACATCTGTAGAATCATTTTCATATCTTTATGATGATTCTACATCTGAAAGAGTGTGTGTTTCGAAAAGATTAAATGTTATTGATGAGGATTCTACTTATTGTACATCATCTGTACAACTTAGTAACAAGGATTCTGTTGGTGCAAAAACACTAGAGACTTGTCTTCAGTATAATGGGGAATCTGTAAATATAAAGAGTATATCCAGTACCGGTGATGAAGTCACATCTACAGTTAACTTTGATGGTTTATCATTTGATTCTGACGAAGCATCTATAACACTAGGTTCATTATCTGAGTTTAGAATTAAATATGACGATGTAACTGATACTTTACAGATTCAATCTCTTTCTGGTGGATCGTATGTAACAAAGGTGGAATATGGTAGATAATTATTGATTTTTGTGTGCATCAATGATGTCATATAAATTTGACAATAGAACCTCTTTAGGACCTGGGTTTTGGGGGGTCCCTCTTTTCCTTATAACTGATATATATTTCATGTAATCTACTATATCCCTGGAATTACCCGACCACGATGTATCGGTAACTACCAACTTAATCGTTTTACATCCTCTGACGTCTAAACTTTTTATAAATGACACGACATTATCATATATCTCAGAAAATGATTCAAATTTAGCATCTTCGCCAAGTATTTTCTGTGGGTGGATGTTTACACATATAAACGACCTGGCTTTAGTAGAAAATGTCACCAATTCTCGTAGGAATTCTTTATTGTCTTCATTTACTATTGATGCGTCTATGGGAACTACCACCTTTTTAAATGGTATTTTGTTTCTCATAACAGATGATAGTATACGATTCAAGAATTTAAATGCATTATCTACCTTGTAGAAATCCCCGTCGCCAATTGTTATGAATAGTTTTGTCCCTTCTGGGAGTCTCTTCATTAGAGGTTTTACCCTACTGGCTACCCATAGCCTGTCAGGTTCATCACTACATGCCTCTTCTTTTGTCATATTAATGTATATCTTATGGAATTCCCTACCCCTTGCTACAGGTAGGATATTGGTCCAGTCAGAGTTGTCGAAACTTAGTGATGATATTAAACCCAAACCAGTCTTTACCATCTTTCTCATTTCAACTAATTCATCAATTTTACAATCATCTTTCTTGTTGGGAATGTTCATTTTCCTCTGTATAATATAACATTTACATTATTTTTATGCACCTATTTCCATTTTTGTAACATAATCATCAGTAACAGAACTATAAGCTTCCACTATAAATAAGCTGTTCTTTACACGTATTCTAAAATCGGCACCCTTTCCAAATATAAGACAACCTTTTTCGGATGTTGCTGATGATGGTATAAGGTGTATTCCTTCTGATGAGAATACTACAGATGATGTAGAGTTATCGGTTTCCCTTGATGAGAATGTTGTACTTTCAGGGGTTATACCAATTGTTTCAGCAAGTTCAGTTGTACCAGATGATGTATGTCTAACTTTCAATGTTGCAGTACCATTCTCTGATACATTTTCAGAGTATTCAATTCTGGCAGCTTCGTGTACATCCCCGCCTGTGTCGTGTCCATAGAATGAATCGTATATAACTTCTCCAGAAGATTTGACACCATAATTAGATTTACACACCAAACTACCCACCATAGACTCTGTTCGAAGGTTGCTTTCGATGTAATCATTGTCGAGTGGTTCTTCGAAATTGGGTCC
>JALZVI010000351.1 GCA_023301015.1 Rickettsiales bacterium
TCACACTCACACGCTCAGTCACAGTCACACGCCCTCTAGATTGCTCTGTGACTGCGACTCTAATATGTTCTGGAATATGCATTATCGTGTTCCACCATTGTGTAGATTGCAGCGTGAGCGCCATTTTCCATTGGAAATTCCATTGCCTCGCAGACCATGTTAAAAGTCGCCCAGCGATTTAAGACAGCCTTGTGCTGCTCCTGCCCCCACAGACGATGCAGACTCTGGTACTTATTCAGAAACCAATCTTTCTGGTCAAAGTGAGTTTCAGTCACATGCACAGGCCGACCATCTAGGCGCAGCGTGATGATAAAAATCCCATCGCGTTTATGAACAGTGTGTTCCATTGAAAAACTCCCAGTTTAAAGCTCACGCGGTCTTAGTGAGTTACAGTCACAGTTACACGCGTTCTAGCAGGCAGAGGAAAAGAGGGTTTCCCTAGGCTCGAAAGCCTAGGGAGTTTACCTAGGTAAACTAGGCCGCTTGTGAAACCTCAGTTTCATCGGCTTGGCTTTGGGATTGTGCGACTTGCACAATTAACTCGCTAACCGTAGCCAATACGTCATTCGCGCTGTCACAGTCATAACCCGCCAATTCTGCTACCATTGCTTGACCTGCTATAAGCAAGTCACTTATGCGACTAGCTTGCACGTCACGCGCGGCGTTTTCAGCTAGGATAAGCTTACCAAGGTCTAACGCGCTAGTATAGTCGCTTTCACGGTTGGCGATAATATCGCCGCGCGCTACTGCTAGCAGTTCGTCCGCATTGGTAACACCACTAGGTAAGCTAGCAGCATCAACACTATCAACATAGGCTTGTGCGGCCTTAAGTTCAATTGCTTTCGCTTCGTTAGCGGCGTCCTTAGCGTCCTGTACCGCTTTAACGTGCGCATTGTACTGTTTATAAACAGTAGTGAGGCTAGGCGGGGTGTCACCCATGATAGCGTCATTATCAATCAAGGCATTATTACCTTCACTATCAATATATGACGCGCCTTGATTGTCATAAAGCTTTTTAGCGCGTGATACGTATTGCTTAAGCTTTTTAAGGCCTGTCTCGTCAATGTTTAGATATGCTGCAATTTCAGCGGCTGGAATAGCAGCGTTAGCAGCTGTAAAGGCTTTGTAAGACGTTAGCGCCATAACTTGCGCAGCAGTCGCCTTGCGTGTCGCGTCACCTGTAACAACGGTAACGGCTGCAATGATTTGTGTTTTAGCGCTGTCTAGAACAATCTTAGCAGCTTGGTTCAAAATAGTATCGGTCATAAGTAACTTTCGATTTAAAGTGATAGGCAGTGTTTACCTAGGTAAACTATGAAGCCTTGGCACTAAGAACGCAATCCGCCAGACCGCGCGCGCCCACAATGGGCAAGCCCCGCATAGCAAGGCATACTGGTATCTAGCATGTAAATGGGTATAAATACAAGAAAATAAAACCCTTATATATCAATGACTTAGCAGATAGTTGATAGGAATATACTCCTATGTCATAGGTATATAGTCACAGTCACACTACCAGTCATAGCCCCTGTAGCCACAACACAACGTGTAGGTGTAACAAGGGTACCACACTTTTTTAGTGCATAGCATATACTAGCGCCTATACTGTTGCCACCTGTGTGATTTAAAATTTTTTAAATGATTATTTATACCCAGTCCGCATAGATGTCCGCATAAACCTCAACGATTACAAAGGCTTAGTCCCACTCACACCTACAGTCGTGTCCTCTTGACAGCCCAACTTGACTTTCACACTTTCTTAGCCTAGTGTGCCAGAATGGAACTGGCATACACACTTCAGCTGTTACCCTATGCCACTCTGGTGGCGTACCTAACTTACCAGTTGACGCGCTTCCCTTTGAAAGAACATCTCTGCCCTCACAAACTTATTATTGTCACAGGAGCACTCGCAGGACTAGTCGCCTCGACTAGGGACATGTCTGCGCTGCAGATGATAGCAAATGTCCTGACACCTATTGGTCTCCTCAGCTTACTCATAGCTCTGAGGAAGAAAAATAACCTATGCAACGGCCTGCGCCCTTAGACTTCATAGCTACTGTCAGAGAGAGTTTCAAAGCAGCAAGCTTTGTGTACACCAACGGTGGCTGTTACCAATTCTATAAAATACTCAAGCACCTCTATCCTGAAGCTGAACCTTGGATGGATAAATACTACCACGTGCTGACAGAAATACAGGGTGAGTTCTATGACATAGATGGTCTGGCTTCCTCTGAACCTTTAACGTACATGAACGAAACCTTAAAGGCGAAGGCTGAGAAATGGGTGACAGACACTGTAACGGTTGACAAATTTTAAGAATTCCCTTAAATGTTGCAATATGGAACAATTAATACAAGTTATGTACTACCCGCAGTTAATTCTGGTTACTGTGTATTGTTATTACCTCGTCTTGGCCAGTAAGTTCAGATTGACCCCTCTGAAACTGACTATGCTAGCAGGCGCAGGCTTACTCGCAGGAACACTAGCTTATAATATAACCTTCAACCCTACGGGCGCACTGAAGGAGTTACTGTTCCAGTTAGCCACAATGATGGTGTTTGGGTCTCTATTAGCGTTCGAATATAAGCATACACAGAAGATTTAGCTGAATAATTGGGTCATAATCGAGTCATTAGACGTGTTAATGACCGATATAGACCCCAAATGACGTAATCTGATGTAATCTGCGACTTTTAACTCCATTTTTGACAGTTCACAGCCTATTTGAGGCAAAAAGTCCAAATATAGGGTCTCTTTGACGTGTAACAGCCCTTTATTGAGCAAAAGCACTTCATCGCGCCCTTTTACGTACAAATCATCAACATCAGAGGCCGAATACCCTTGATTGATTAAATTTTCCTTGTGGGCTACCTTAGCCTCGTCATTATCAACTATTATACCTATCATAAGCTTCTTTACCTTTAAATCTGACCGCTGTAAACATTATTATGCCAAAAAACAGCTTTTTACGCCAAGGACGCTCTGCTTCTAGTATAATTTTCAAAAATATGCGGTCAGCTTCTTTTCGAGGGACTATACCAGAGGCATATAGGTAGTCGTGAACCACCGCCGCCTTCAAGTATAGAGTGTTCAATGGGTCAAAACCAAATACGTTATCAGCAAACTCAGGTGTGCTAGCTCCATCACTCTTGAAACCTATTGGGACTTTGATATCCCTCCAGACAATTTCTATGACTGTGATTAGTTCCCTTCGACCTCTTAGGTCTTTACCTGTAAATTTTACGAAATTTTCCATTGACATAGTATTCACAGTATGCGAGAAAACGCAAGGTCATAGGTCATATGACCTCCTTGTTCGATACCCTCCTGATATTCTCAGGAGGGTATTTTGTTTAACCTTTCATTTTTCGAGCAATATAGCTAGGGTGAGCCTTCTTGGCCTTGACTAGCTCTTCCCTTTTTTCTGTAGCTTC
Source organism: Rickettsiales bacterium (assembly GCA_023301015.1). Next base: position 3,435 of record JALZVI010000351.1, read on the forward strand.
CTCTAGGGTGGAGCACTTAATGCTCCACCCCTTATAAGTAGCACGGAATTTACCACGCTCTTTATCTACGCACACCCCCTTTGGCAAGCGCTCTCCGTCTTCTGTAAATCGTCTCATAGTGAAGTCTCCGATACTAGTTCTGGGCCGTAGTAGAGTGCGACTTTTTCTCCAGTCACATCGCTAGTACCCTGTTTCCTATCCCATCTCTGGATTTGACCAATCTCACGCATACGCAATTGGAACATGCGATACTCGACTGGTCTCCTGACGCCCTGCATGATGCAGAAGTTTGTGTAAGCCCCGAACAGCTGAAGGTCTGAGACAGGATTAGTTGTCCAGTTACCTGCATCATCCTTAGGGACAGTTCTGACACGCCCACTCTTAAGGACAAAGCTCTTCACGTTGTCATTAACTCCACTCACAGTCTCAGACCATTCTATGTGTGACGCGGGAAGAGTGTACTCGTGTTTCTTCACGAGGCGCTCCCGCGCTTCCATAGCCCAAGACATGATAGATTCACGCTCAGAGGTGATGATACGTCTCCCTAGGTTAGGGATAATATCCTTGGTCTGAACCTGATGGTCAAACGTGAGGTAGAGCCAGCGGCGGTTGAAACCAGAAGAATGGTCGTCACTCTTTGGAGGGTGGTTAGACCCAACCCAGTGAGCACACTTAAGGCGTGTCAGATAAGTCGTCTGGTATAGTTGACGCATAGAGATAGCCTCGCCTACAACCACCTTATTGAAGATGTCGGCTGCGATGTTCTTACTCGTACTCATTTCACCAACGATGTTCACTAGCTTACCGTCCAGAGCAACCAAACTGGGCTGGTCATTCCATCTATCAAAACTGACAGAGGACACAGAGTTACTAGGTACAAGCCCCTCTACGATTTCCAGTAGCTGAGACTTGCCTGACCGAGCCACGCCGAATAGGCAGAATACGCGCTGATAGCGAGGTGCCCAACCATACATGGTCGCGCAGATAGCTTCCTGCAGAGCATCCCTCTTATCGAGGTAGTCTTCGTCCTTGCCCCAACAGCCTTCGAGGAACTTATCAAACAAGGTAGCCTTATGGCCAATGTCAGGTAAGTACCTGTAAGGGAGAGTGTAGGTAAACCCGTACTCGTGCTTATGGTCAATCAATTTACCATCCTCGGTGAAAACTCCATTAGCGAAATTAACCCCATAGATTTCAATCTCGGTGAGGCCCTGTTTGGCCACGTGCGTCATGATGTCCATAATACCTTTATGGTCAGAAGCCCGCCTCGCAGCATCAAGATTACCATAGTTCTGAGCAATAGTCAGGCGAATTTGCTGGCTCTCGAAAGGAGTCCAGTGGGAGCCTTCCCAAGCCCAGAAACGACCTTGGTGAAACCTAAACTCAGTCTCCTGCTCAAGGTCACGAATGACAGCCTTAGCAATCTCAGTATGGTCTTTACCTTCCACAGGGCCTGCGGAATAGGCATGCATCTGCTTACGCATAGACCCTAGAGACATAGACTTACCGAAGTTGCTTCGAATCTTCTCTAGTAGAAGGTTCTCTTCAACAGGGGTGATAGCTGACTTGGTGGAGCTAGACATTTTCTCTAGAGCAACTTCAATAGCCTTCATGCGCCCTGCAGTGCCTTTATCATGAATACCAAACTGGGTGTTAATATACTCTAGTAGCTTCTCGTATGGCCACTGTTTCTGGTCTTCACTGAAGTCTAAGCCATAGGATTTGAGCTTATCAGCTGAACAGTCAGAATCCCAACCTACAGGAAGGTTGATATTCTTATCCATGACATCACCACAAACCACGCAATTAGACTTTGCCCGCTGCGACAACCCCATGCACTTACGACTGCAAAACTTATTCCTTGGCCTCTCCTGCCTGAACAGTTCACCGCAATGCTCGCAATGTGCGTCTTTCATAGTCTCCCCTTTACTAATAGTCCTCTCCCGTCAG
>JALZVI010000352.1 GCA_023301015.1 Rickettsiales bacterium
GTGAACTCGGGGCAGGTGAAGCGGATGTTATAATCCACGTCGGTATGCGGGTTGTTCACGGCTTCAAGCACGGCCTCATCGGGTGATGCTGGAAGTGCGGTTTGTGCGCCAAGCTGGTTTAGGTCTTTATAATTTGTCATATATACTCAACGGGATCTTTAACGCCCGCCTCCTCAAATCCTTTTAGCCGTAATCGGCAAGAATCGCAAGTGCCGCATGAGCGCCCTAAAATGTCGGGGTCGTAGCAGGAGTTCGTCATGGAATAATCTACGCCGAGCGCGATGCCCTTTTTGATGATTTCGGCTTTGGTGAGGCTGATGAGTGGTGTGTGGATTTTGGTGGATTTGCCCTCAACTCCAGCCTTGGTTGCGAGGTCGGCCATTTTTTGGAATGCGTCGATATATTCAGGGCGGCAATCTGGGTAGCCGCTATAGTCGAGCGCGTTCACGCCGATGAAGATGTCATGCGCGCCGATGGCTTCGGCATAGGAAAGGGCGAAGGAGAGGAAAATTGTGTTGCGCGCGGGGACGTAGGTGGCGGGGATTTCGCTGCCCACGCCTGATTTGTTGATGCTGGTTGCGCCGTCAGTGAGAGCAGAACCTTGGATTTTTGGTATTTCGAAAACTTGGTGGGTGCAGCGATGCAAGCGTGCAAGCTCTTCCGATTTTTCAAGCTCAATGCTGTGGCGTTGGCCATAGAGAAAGCTGATGCAATGCGGTTCAAAGCCTTGGTCTTTGGCAATCGCAAGGCAAGTGGCAGAATCTAGCCCGCCGCTGAGTAGGATAACACATTTTTTCATGTTGGAATGATGCAGGATATAAGAATCAGCGCAAGCTTTTTCTTATGATGCGCGTGCCATTCCGCCGTCTCTATGTTTTTCTACATGAGTGGCTAGTGAGCGTTGAAGTGGCTTGATTGCATTTTGAATTATGGCTGCACCGCTTTTTACGTCGTCATGTTCAGAGCTTAGATCTGCTTTGAAAGACGGGCTTTGTAGGATGGCTTTAACTCGATCATGGCATGTGCGCATCAGTTCGAATGACTCATTGCCCAGCTTAACCACCACCGCGTTGCCTTCTTGCCATTCTGAGATTTTCTCATCAAGTCTTTCTAGGTCTTTTTTGATTCGATTTCCTTTGAACTCATCTCCCTCATACCCCTCTAGGGCCATAGAAAAAAATGCGGAACTTGTTAAAGAGCTAACGAAGAATCCATCAAGTGCAGATTTGATTGTAGCAATCGTGCTTTTTGTTAAATTTATGTTTGACACCCTAAGCTCCAGTTAATTTTTCTAAAGGTATAGGGTGGGAAGAGCTATGTGTAAAGCTTTTTTTACACTTTATTCGGCCGCTTTCACAGTTGGGTAGCCGTGCTCTTTCCAGTCATCAATGCCTGCGCTATATTCATAGACATATTTATATCCTGCGCCAAGTGCTTTGCGTGCAGCGATTGGGCTGGCCTGGCAGCGCACATTTTGGCAATAAAATACGAGCTTCGTCATCACATCTGGTGCAGCCTCTGCAAGAGTTTTTGCGTTTACATCTGTGGCAGGAAGGCTGATTGCTTTGCCGATATGCTCAGAATCGAAGTCTTTTGTTCTGCGCGCGTCGATTAGAACAAAGCTTGCTTCATCATCAATCATCTTCTTCAGGGTTCCTGTAGATACCTGCTCGGCCTTCAAATCGGCAGCATATGCAGCAACTCCTAGCGAGCTGGCCAGCAACACTATTGTAAAAAACAAAACCTTCTTCATAGTAACCTCCAATTGCGTTATGATAATAAGATAATTATATACTATAATAGAGCTATTAACTAATGATTATTTCTCAAGGGGTTTTACATGTTTTTTAAGCCAGAATTTAAAATGAGTGCAGCTGCGATGGCTGGGGTTTTGCTCCTTGCCGCATGTGGGGATGACGCTGAAGCTCCTGCTGGTGAAGAGGTCGAGCCAAGAGCTGCCGCCTCTTATCAGGTGGACTTGGAAACTGCAAAAATAACCCGAGGCGATGAAGAGATTGTTAGCCGCGCCGCACAAGGAGATTATCGCCGAGTGCGCACAATGATTGAGAATAATACTGGCGAATTAAATTCAATTGACCGCTCGGGTGTAACCCCGCTGATAGCTGCGTCGAATAACGGACAGGTCGAAACCGTGCAGCTGCTGCTAGACTATATCGATGAGGGAGATTCAAAGCTTTTGGATGCTGGTGATAGCAGTGGTAAGACGGCGCTATACTATGCAGTCGAGTTCCGTGAGCCCGAAATTGTGGAAATGCTTCGTGAGCATGGCGCAAACCCAAATCTATATGAAAATGAAGGTAGTTTTCCAATTCATGAAGCGGTTAATAAGGGTGAGAAAGGGATCGTCGAGATTCTGATTGATGAGATCGATTCTGCAATTCAAGTGAATGCAAATGTTCAAAATCCATCTGGCAAAACTGCGCTGATGTTGGCTCTGGCTAAGGGGAATGTTGAGATTATAGATATTCTGCTCGAAGGTGGTGCTAATATTGAGCAGGCAGATTTTGCAGGAAAATCTGTGTTGATGCAGGCAGTAGAAGCAAATGACAGAGAAATGGTGGGAGCTTTGCTGAAGAAGAAAGCTAAAGTGAATAATATGTCAGATGAGGGTTTAACGGCGCTGATCGTTGCCTTGCAGAAAAATAATGTAGATATGGCTCGGCATTTGCTGATTAAGGGTGCTGACCCGTCAACATACAGGCCTGGAAAAACCGCACCAATTGAAATTGCTGTTTCGCAGGATAATGCAGATATGGTTTTGATCTCGGCAATGCTGGGCAAAATTGTTCAATCAGGCATGGATCTTGAGCCAAGCACGCTTAGGGCGGCAATCCGTAAGGGTAATTATGAGGTGGTTAACCTGCTTGTAGATTCTGGCCTGAAATTTGATGCGCTTGAAACGACGAGTAACAACGCTCTGATTCAGGCGTTGGAGATTGACGAGCCAAAAATTGCGCAGTTGGCAATTGAGAAAGGTGCGGATGTTAATAAACTTAGCGAAGAGGGGTATTCCCCCCTCGCGTTGGCGATTAAGGGTAATCACGTTGATATTGGTGGCCTGCTCTTGGAAAGAGGGGCTGAAATTAATCCAAAAACCAAAAACCCTGCCGCATTGCCGATGAACCTCATTATGCAAGCTGAAAATGCGGAGTTTCTTGACTTGGTAATGAGCCGCAGCGCGCAAGCTTCTCCTAACAAAATTTTGATCCAGTCTATTGTGGATTCAAAGCCCGCATTGGTGCCAGTTGCTTTGAGCTATGGTGCGAGCCCAAATGTTTCTGACGCTCTTGGTAAGCCAGTGTTGTGGTTGGTAGTAGCGAAGAATAGCCGTGAGAATGTGAGCGTTTTGCTTGAAAATGGCGCTCAGGTTAATGCCCGCGATGCGAAGAAGGGGGCAACTCCGTTGATGATTGCAATTGCGGCGCGAAATGAGGCTATGGTGAGTTATTTGCTGAGTAAAAGAGCTGATCCAAATATTCTCGATGCAGAGGGGTTAAGTACTCTCGGTTATGCGATTTTGACAGACCAGTCTTCAATTGTTCAGATTTTGGTGCAAAGCGGTGCAGACGTGAATGGACGTGATGCAAATGGCAATAGCTTGAAGTTTGTAGTTGAAAAAAGCCAGCTGAATCAGGCTAAGCAACAAGAGATGCTGCGCCTGTTGAGAAGTCTGGGGATGAGTGGAT
>JALZVI010000353.1 GCA_023301015.1 Rickettsiales bacterium
AGTGTAGCTCAGTTGGTAGAGCGCGGGCCTTGGATGCCCGAAGCCGCAGGTTCGAGTCCTGCCACTTAGACCAATGCGGAGTAGCTAAGTGGTAAAGCATCGGGATTTGACCCCGTCATTCGCAGGTTCGACCCCTGCCTCCGCATCCAATTCAGGCTAGGTATAGCTTATCGGTAAAGCGCTTCGTTGTGATTGAAGAGAGTGAGGTTCGAGTCCTCTACCTAGTTCCAATTTCTTGAAAGGAAATTAAAATGTTTATTAAATTAACCAGTAAAACTGGCGTAACCCATCTAACAAATGTTAAACACATATCAGACATGCAGGAAAATAAAATAGACGGGTCTACCTATATTAAGTTGGTGGGAGACGAGCGATACGGACAATTTACGCAGAAGTTCTCCGAATTAGAGACCCGATTCAGAGCTATGTGGCAAATAATGAAATAGAACGCTTAGCTGAGTTGGTTTAGCACCAGACTTTTAATCTGGGGACGCGGGTTCGAACCCCGCAGCGTTCACCAAGTTTAACGAGGTAAACTATTACCTCTTGACGCCTCATTTCTCTTGGCGTAGTGAAGAGATATTCAATAAAGGACTGAAAAATGAAAACTTTAACCAAAATCAAAATCCGCCGCTATCTAAATCGTCGTTCAAACGGAGTCGTAGAGCAATTCGAGAAAATGATTACTCGTCTACAAGCTTGGATTGATAAGCTAGACGCCGAACAGGATGCTATCCACGCTGAAATGGAGCTAGAAATTGCGTCAATCCGAGCTGGAGCAGTCGCAGAGCAAGAACGACTAACTTTCGCACTCGCAGAAGCTAAGGCAAATGCAGAAGCTGCAGAAGTGGCCGCTACAGAAACCTTTGGTGCAATCTTCAAAGAAGCCGCATCAGAAGCTAGCCGTGCAAAACAGGTTCAACAGAACATGCAAGCAATCGTAGGAACCCCTCTTTAGAGGTTCCTACATCTGTACCCATAGCTCAGCTGGAAGAGCGGCCTTCTTCTAAAGGGCAGGTCGGGGGTTCGAGTCCCTCTGGGTATGCCATTATTTTAAAACAAAAAGGACTATCATGACTGCAAAAACTACCTACATATTTAAAGGCGACAACGAGGTGCTTTATCGGATAGACACCGCCGAAGGCTACTGTAACCGACGACAGCTAAGCCAGAAAAGCTCCAGTATCAAAAAGCTACAACGCATGTCCCGCGTCTATGACGCTGGATTTCGAAAAACAGTAGCGACACGAGAGGAAGTCCGAAGATTTGGGCCAGCAATCAATGTCAGTTAAAGTTCAGGCTAATCGAAAATTAGTAGGCCTTAACAAAGACCCCTCTTGGAGCTATCAAATAACATTAGGGACTCGTTCCCCTATAGTTCTGCTCTCAGGACAAGCCCACAGGTTTGCTAGTGAAGACGCAGCTACCACGGCAGGTCGTAGAGCAGTGAGGCGGTTTCTTAAAGAGGTAAAAGGTTATGAAGATAAAAAGTCTCCTCGCAGCAGCGGAATCCGCAGCTACAGTTAGAAAGCAAAGCATAGGTAGAGCAAAGTTTACCGAGGTAAACACGGTTGATTATTTTCACTTCCTAAATTGTTACGAACAGGAAGCCCTCTCAGACAGCGAAAGCTACGAAGCTTGGACTAACTACCACACAGGCCGAGGGGAAACCCGAAGAGTGAGGAAACTTCACCTGAGAAAATTATTGGAGAAACATGATGAAAGAGGTAGATATTAAGCTCGAAGCCATGTTTAATGCACTTCATATAAGCAGGTATTACACCTTGGACGATTTTAAAAAGGCTAGTTCAGGTGATTTAAAGAACAAACCATGGTTTGTTAACTGCCGAGGGGACAGGCCTCCTAGGATTAGATTTCTAGGCAAGCAACTTCCCATTTATAAACAACTATACAGGTACTTCATAGGGCCACTCCCCAAGGGGAGATTGAAGCCTCTACATAATAAGGAGGATTATAATCCTTGGCACTGGAAGGAAAATGTTGTAGAAATACTGGAACCTTCTAGAGAAGCTAAGTTATCCAAAGCTGCAGAAGATATAATAACTTTTGTAACACAGAAACAATTAGCAGGAATAAAAGACCCTTGGGGCATGATAATGGATTTTTATGAACCAGAAGAAATTAAGGAGGCTAGGGAAGCCTTAAATGCTAAGTAAATCTGAAAGAATGAAATTAAAACGCCAATGGGTTTATAAGCTCAAAAGCATATTAGGTTGCGCAGTATGCGGAATGGCTATACCTGAGGCTTTGCAATTTCACCACCTACTGGAACATACCAAGGAGAAATCTATCTCGCGCCTTTTATCAAACAATGCGGGATTACCAAAAATTATGGATGAAATTAAAAAATGTAGTTGCATTTGTAGCAATCATCATTTAATGCTCCATAGTGAGAAGTACGATATGCCAGATTTAAGCCCTATAAAGGTACCAAAGTTTATGCTATCGTATGGTAAACAACAAGGACTCCTAAAATGACCACCTTCCCCTTTACCAAACTCATATCAGCCCACGATACAGAGCTAACCCCTCTCATTCAAAAGGCTATCGGCCAATATATAAGAGAGGCTGGACGGGTAAAATACCCGCACGTGGCTCCCGATGTACTGGAACAACTTTACCGCGAAAGCTACGATACTCAGTATCACGCTCTAGCACTTTTAATAACAAAGGAACTGAAAGAATATGCCAAAACTATTACCCCTAATCCTAATAGGGGGCCTACCCCGAGCAGGTAAATCTGCATTCGCAGACCGCTTACTCCCCCAAATGAAAGTACCCACACGTTTGTTTAAGGAAGAAGACTACGTTAGGGGCGCACAACGCTTCAACAAATGGTTTAACCCAGAAGGACATGAAGAACCTAGGTCTAACCGAGAATACGCCCTAAACTATTCTGATTACGCAGAAAACCTGCTGCTACAGGCTATGTTGAAAGATGTAACCTCAGCCACAGGTGAACGAAAAGCTATCATAGCAGAGAGTAACTACTTCTCCTTGCCTGAATATCGGAAAATCTTCCGAGACACAGCCATGACGCGAGACCACATGCCTATCTATGTTTCAATTTACATAGGTGACCGCCGAGATAGGAATAAACCACTTGACAAGTATCTGGTCTCTGATAATGAGATGTTCATTAAAGGCAATCGCCGCCCTCAGAGAGGCGAAGGATTTGTATCTATGTCAGCACGAGAGGTTTTAACTCACTTAACATGTTAAGAATACTATTGAAGCACGTCAGGCGTAGAGCCGTTGAAGACTGTCAAAACACCCTGAGTAAATACTCGAATTACGATACGAGTTTTATCCTAGCTAAAATGTCAGACCTAAAACTGTTCACGCCTGACGCTTCCACCCAGACGCAAATAGAAACATATACAAGGAACTTAAAAGATGCAACTTCAGAAGAGAGCAACTGACCACTTAAGCTTAAATGACGGTGAGGCCGTAAAATTTAATATCGCAGACGATTTTATATCTCACGCGATTTCTATGCTGACCAAGCAATACTCCGACCCAGAAATGGCCTTCATACGCGAGACTTGCTCAAATGCCTATGACGCTCATACGGTGGCAGGGACACAAGATGTTCCCTTTGACCTTCATATTCCTTCAACACTTTCCCCCTACATAGAAATCCGAGACTACGGCACAGGTATATCAAAAGATTTTATGTTGAACAGGTATGTAAGTGTTGGGGACTCTACGAAGAGAAAGAGTAACTCCGAAATCGGGGGCTTCGGCATTGGTAGATTGAGCTTCCTTATTGTTACAGAGCAAGCCGCAATAACTTCCTTTTTTGAAGGTATGCAATACTCCTTCAATATCCGTTACGATGGAAACTCTGAACTTGTAATGTCCCAGACAGACGAAAGGCCTACAGAGGAGCCTAACGGTTTACGCCTCAAGTTCCCTGTGCAATTAAATCGCATAGAAGCCTTCCGTCAAGCAGCTAAAAACTACTTTAAGAGAGTGACCTCTGTATTACCCAACTTCGCTGGCGGAGACTTCCCCATAGAAAAGACAAAATACTCCCATACAGGTGAATCTGGATGGGGAATACGGGAAGAGGGGATTGACAACACCATCTTCGCAATAATGGGTAACATTGCATACCCTATACCAGCGAATGTACTCAGGTTTGACGACAGGTTTAAAGACGTTGTGGCCGTATTAGGAAGCAGAATAGACTTATTCTTCGACATAGGGGAGGTAGTCCCGCTCCCTACACGTGAGAACCTAGAGATGTGTGAACATACTATGGTAGCGCTCTTAGCTCGCCTAACTTCCATGAAGGACGAACTCATGGAGAAAATAGAGCACGACATAGCCCAGTCCCGCAACCTATGGCAGGCTAAGAGAGCCTATAATAGTTTAATTGGAGCCATGAGTTATACACTTAGAAGTATTGTCCACTCTCTAGACTTGGAATACGATGGGCAGAATTTAAGAAACTTAAGCTGGGCCTTCAAGTCTCCAGAAGGAGCCGACAAACTCACATTTTTCAAGCGCAACGCTTCAGGATACAATTCATCAGGGAACACCTCTTGGGCGAGGGCTGCTGATGAACTCTCCCACGTGTCCCATGAGAAGTATATCAAACACGTTTTCATACTTAATGATACCCCTAAAGGTGTACGTCCCACGATTGACTATAATTACCCCCGTTCAGACACTGAAATGGTATTAATTACAGGCACTGCAGCGGGTTGGGAAGCCTTTAAAAAACAGGAAATTGCCAAAGGTCTAGGTAAAAATAGTTTCAAACTCGCGAGCAACTTACTACCAAAGCCTAAGAAAGCTAGAACCTTATCAGGGGAAGCTATGGTGTCCGTTCTTGACCCTACATCAGGAATGACAACAAGAGGAAGCTGCCATAATCGTAGATATAAAGATTTCGCCAATGAGAAAGCTTACTACGTACTGGCCTCGAACTTCCAGCTTCATGAAGCAGATAGGGAAATCTTGAGTAACCTTAAGGCCTACATAGCTAACGGTCTGCTTGAGGCCTTACCTATATTGGTCTTAAATAAAAACAGAATAGGTTTATTGAAAGAGGAACCCAATTGGATACATTTTTCAAAATACGTGAAGGTAAAAGATTCTGCCATAGCGGATAAGAGAAGGCAGGTTTATGAAGCCTGCTACAAAGCACTGGCCTACGGGAAGATGTATATTATGTACGCTCACAACTTCTCCAAGTCACAGCTACACTCACAGAAATACTGGAGCCACAAAGGCAAATCAGATTGGTCGGGTAAACCTAACTGGAAAAGTAAATTAATCAGAGAAACCCCACGAACTGCGTCAGCCCTAACGGATTTGGAATTTCTTCTGGATAAATACGGGAAGCACTTAACTTCCCTAAAAGACGATACGCTGTTATCTCCTTTAGCAAAAGCTGTAGGAACCGTGTACCAAACGGACGATATTATGCGTAAAGTGAAAAGTTTATGTCGCGCATTCGATATAGATTATATTAAATTACTTGAGGCAGCTCGGACACCTAAGGTGGCTCAGGTAAAAATGCAGGAAATGCTTGACTCTCAAGTATACTTCATTATGTCAGCTATGGCAAATCAGCCAAAATTCGACATGGAAAAACTAAAAAAGGAACTATCATGACAACATTAAAAATAGCCTGTATTTGGACAGGTAATACACTAGGGTTCACTAACCCTCA
>JALZVI010000354.1 GCA_023301015.1 Rickettsiales bacterium
AGACAGCGTCGAGACCATTGAAAATTGTGCCTTTATCAGTTGCACCAAGCTTGTCAGTATTTCCATCGGAGAGAACGTCAAAACCATAGGCGATTCGGCTTTTATGCGCTGCGCCGAACTTACGAGTATTTTCCTTGGAGATCGCGTAACCCACATTGGCACCGAAGCTTTCGCTAACTGCACCGAACTGGCCACTATCTCGGTTGGTAAGTTGATCACTTTGATTGATTTCACTTGGTTTCAAGACTGCCCGAAGCTCGCTAATTTTGAAACCTCCCCAGATCATCCTACGCTACAAACGCTAGAGGGCGTCCTATTCGACAAGTCACTCCACACACTCATTCGCTATCCCCATAACCACAAAGAATCAGCTTACGAGGTCCCTAAGGGCGTCACCACGATTGGCGAAAATGCTTTTCTGAATTGCCATAAACTTACCGATATCTCTCTCCCAAATAGTATTACCCACATTGGAAATAGGGCCTTCTGCGCCTGCTTTGGTCTGACGAGAATTGTGCTTCCTCACCAAATCAGCTCCATTGAAGATTATACCTTCCTCAGCTGCAGGGGGCTAACGAGCGTCACTATTCCTGAAAATGTAGTCACGATAGGATTTGGAGCCTTTTCTCACTGCCCTAGCCTTACTCACCTCAATATTGCAGAGAGTGTCACCACAATCGGCGGTCATGCATTCTACGGGTGTAGTAGCCTCACGCGAATAGCCATTCCCGACAAAGTAACTGCGATTGGGGAAATGGCTCTAAGCGGATGCAAAAACCTCTCGTCCATCAGCATTGGAAAAGGAGTGACTGAGCTATCTCTCTATAACTTAGAAAAGCTTACCTCCATCGAAGTCTCTTCAGAGAATAGCCATCTTCAGTCTCAAGATGGAGTCTTGTTCAGCAAATCATTACGAAAGCTCATCTTATACCCTCATTCAAAGGCAGATCAATTCTACGCAGTCCCATCAGAAACGACTAAAATTCGGAATAGTGCTTTTAGCGCCAACCCGAACCTCATTTCCATTTTCATTCCTGACAATGTCACCTCTATCGAGCGAGGCGCGTTTGCGAGCTGCTCGAAGCTCGAGAGTATATCCATCCCGGCGATCATCGAACCTATAAAAGATCTCAGCTTTGCGGGGTGTTCAAACCTCTCCGCGATCACAATTCCACCACAAGTAAACCCCTCCCCCAAGGGAATGGTCGGCCAACAAGGGGCTAAACTACTCGAATTTTCCCCGGAGAATAGGTCACTAGAATATCAGCTCGGTGTTTTACTGTATAAGTCTCCGACAGAGGAGCTTCTCAAGAGCTTCAGAGCCAAGAAAAATTCTGATTACAGAATTCCAGAGGGCTCTACAGAACTCGCCCCATCTGCCTTCGCGGGTAATACAAATCTCACCAATCTCGTCATTCCCGAGGGGGTAACTTCGATTGGTGGTGGTGCTTTTTTTGGTTGCTCAAATCTAGCACAAATCACCCTACCCGAGAGCCTGACCTTTATCGGGGGGGATGCCTTCAGTGGCTGCTCAAGCCTCACCAGCATTTCCATTCCCGACGGCGTTTCTAACATTCACGATGCGACATTCAACGGCTGTGTCAGCCTTGTCGATATCCACCTCAGCAAACAAACCCTTGAGGTGGGTGAACATGCCTTCTCTAGCTGCAAAAGTCTCAAAGAAATTCTTCTCCCCAAAAACGTCGCTAAAATCAGAGAGAACGCATTTGAGCGTTGTAGTAGCCTGACTCACATTTCCTTTCCTGATGGCCCAGTGGACATTGAAGAAAGTGCATTCGCCTATTGCACCAGCCTCGAAACTCTTTCCTTGCCAAAAAAGTTAGGTTTTTTGATAAAACTCAGTTTCTCTAACTGCACCAGCCTTACTCAGGTGTTCATTCCAAGTTGGTACGAGATTCGCAGCGATGTCTTTATAGATTGTCCGAGCCTCAAACGTATTGATGTTCCTTCTGAAAACCTGAATCTGCAATCTGTGGACGGTGTTCTATTTAATGCCGATGCTACCGTGCTAATTCGATATCCCGCAGACAAGACAGACACTACCTACATCCTTCCTGAACAGGTCACTACAATTGAATCTGAGGCGTTCTCATCCTGTAAACACCTTCAGTCAGTAACCCTGTCTAAAAGCCTTTCCTCTTTATCCCTTTACTGCCTTCCCCCCAGCGCCCGGCTACTCCAACTCAATGGGCCTCCCCCCGAAACCGGTTGCCACGGACCTCGCAACGTCGCATCTCTAGAAAGTGTCAGTGTGTTGCCTGAGCACATCGAAGCCTATGGGGGTGAAGGCGCACGCTGGAACGGACTTCTCGTAACCCTCCGTGAGACTTCACCACGAATTATGGAAGTCACCACTGATGGCCCACAAACAAGTGTCATCATCATCGGAGAGCCGAACACCGCCTATTTCATCAGAAACTCTGACGACCCTAATGACAACAGCACAGTGAGCACCACTCCGGAAACCCTCGTGACCGACACCAAGGGGAACCTCACTTTTGTCATCAACACCGCCGAAGAGAGTGATTTCTATTCAAT
>JALZVI010000355.1 GCA_023301015.1 Rickettsiales bacterium
GAGATAATATTAAAGCCATTCCAACTTGATGAAGTGCGCGATGCACTTGCGAAAATAAACATCGGCGAGATTGTAGTGAGCGATGTACGCTGCTCTAGCCACCCTGACGAAGATGACGAATCATATCTGAGCGATGATTATTTACTCGAGTTCCTGCCAAAGATCCGCATTGAACTATTTGTGAAAGATGAAAAATTGGATGCAGTAATCGCACTGCTTAAAGAAGCAACTGAAGCAGATGCAAAAGTTACAGCACGAATTTTCATTTATGACATACAAGAGGCATAGGTGCTGGATTTACAGAACGCAACCGTCAGGGATTTAGCCTGGGTTATAACATCTCCTTGCATCATAAAACACCCATTAGCACTTGAGTATGACACTGAAAAAGAGCTAGAAACATTCTCAAAGATACTTCAAGAGCTAGATGCCAAACCAGCTGAACTTGAAGAGTTTATTGCCAAAAAGAAGCGAAAGGCGCTGGGAAGCTATTTTGAGAGCTTAGTGGAGTTCTGGCTTACGAAGCGTGAGGACATAAATATATTGGCTCAGAATTTGCAAATTATCGATGGCAAAAAAACCATTGGAGAATGCGATTTTTTGGCCGAGGTCGGTGGAGTTGTGACTCACATTGAAGTGGCAATAAAATATTATTTGGCAATTGAGAACAGCTCTAATCATAAAGCTTGGGTTGGCAGAGGCGGTGGAGACAGGCTGGATATCAAGCTGGATAAGATGTTCAATCACCAGCTACAGCTAAGCGATAGCAAGCCAATGCAAGAGGCTCTGAAAGACAGAGGCATTGGCGAAGTTGAGAATAAAACCGCAATCTTCAAAGGATATTTCTTCCAGCATTTTTTTAACAAAAAGCATCTTCTTCCAAGCAACTGCACACCAAATATCGACGCCTCTTACTGGTGCACAATTTCCGAACTTAATAATCTACCAGACGAATATGATGAATGGCAAATTTTACATAAACCGCATTGGATGACGTATGTTGAAGGCTGGACAGACCGCGATCAGTTAAAAAACAATGTTGAAGAATATTATGTAGAAATCAAAAACACACCGGTGTTATGCAATGCTCGCAATTCTGGTAGTGGAGAAATTACAAAGTTTTTTATCGCTTCGAATTCGTGGCTTCCTTCGCTGCCATCTGCGCCTTAACCTGAAGATAGGCCGGGCCAGTAATTAGCAGAACTAGAGCTGCCAGCAGGAAAGGAATAGAAACAACTGAAATCTTTGTTGGCAATTTACCCGCAGTTTCTTCTGCAATCATCATTCTTGTTTGACGATAGTCATCAGAGAGAACACGCAAAGTTTCAACTAAGCTAGTACCGAATTTTTCTGACTGGAGCAACGCCGCAATGAGAGATTTGAAACACGGCAAGTCCGTACGATCACCAAGGTTCATCAAGGCCTTCTCGCGGTCATTCAACATTGTCAGCTCAAGGCGAGTTTTGTTGAACTCCTTTGTGATTTCTGGGTGAGCATAGCGGAGTTCATTACAAACTCTTGCCAAAGCCGCATCCAAAGCCAATCCCGATTCTACGCAAACTAAAAGCAAATCAAGTGCGTCAGGGAATGACAGTGTTAGAATTTTTTTGCGATGGGCTGTTGAATTCTTCAGCCACAAATCCGCACCAAAACCTAGCATTACTGCATTAAAAACACCCACGCCCATCACTGCATAAAACTTCATCCCTTCGTAATCTTGCGCCATCAGCCAAAATAAGAAGAGAGCGATGAATGCGAACAACCAACCGAAAGTGGAGAGGAATATGTAATATATGGCTGCATTTGGTGATGACCACCCAGCGTGCATCAATTTCTTCTCTAGCTTTGACTCTTCCTTATCAACATTTTTGAACTTGCGCATAACGCCATCCAGAGCAACCGCAGCACCTGTTTTTTCTCGGCTATATTCATCATGAAGCTCAGCAAAGCCCTCATCCATATCTGTCATTTCAGCTATTCTTCGCTTCGCAACCTTGTTAGTGCCAGAGAAGCTAAAGCCTAGCCTTATTATGACTATGAAAGATATTATGAAAATTATAATTGTTAGCGGTTCCATTTTTCCTACATCAATTCCTATATATCAATCTTACACATTTTCTTAGACATGTAGACTGAGAAAATTATCAAGCCTGCTGCCGTACCAAGAATCATTCTACCGCCGCCAGTTGTGAACAAAATATTCACATATTCTGGAACCATCAATTTAACTGCGAGGAGCTGCACAATAGGAATTGCGGCAAAAATCCAGCTGGTAAATCGCCCTTCAGCTGTCATTGCATTAATCTTCAAACGCAGTTGGCGGCGCTTTCTAATAATAGTGGACAGGTTCCCCAGAACCTCTGACAAATTACCACCTGTATCTTGCTGCACCGACAAAATCACTACGAAGAAATTGATGTCTAGCAAATTGATTCTATCCGCCATTCTATGAAGGGATTCTGAAAGAGGGCTACCATATGAAACCTCATCAACAACCTGCTGGAACTCTCTAGCAATATGCTCTTCAGAGCTCTCAGCGATCATCCGCAATGACGACAACAGAGGGTGACCAGACTTCACACTACGAACAATCATATCCAAAGCATCGGGGAAATTATCAAGAAAAATTTGATTTCTTTTCTCAATTTTATAATTAATAAACGCCTTAAGCATAACCACAGTGAATATCAGACCCAAAACAAGTCCGAACACATAGCTAGCGAACATGGTGCTAATTACCACAACGGAGATCACATACACAACCAAGCTAAGAACAAGAAAAACTAAAACACCAGATTCGATCCCTGCTTGCTTTAATCTAACTGAAAGTTCGCCAATTATTGGAGTATCACGGAAGTTCTTTTCATCGCTATCGTCAATTAGCGCATCTTCATCTGCCAACACCCCGTCACCGGCAGCTCTTTTCATCAGGCTACGCTTACGGTTATCTGCGCTGCTGGAAAAAACCTTGAGCAAAACAACCAGAATCGCAGCGAATGCGACTACAAAAACTATTATTACTGTTGGGTTCATTTGCATAATATCTCGTTAGAATAATAGGATCAAATACCTGCCGTAGCAAGCATATTCTCCTTATTCAATTCCCAGCGCCTCATTCATCTTATCTAGGAGGCCAAAGTAATACACTTGCTCAGAGAATTTTGGCTTGTGATTAGTGCGAATATATTCGCCGTGCAAAACGCCATCATCGCCCATCAAACCTGGCTTGAAATAGAAAATATCTTCATATGTGATCTTGCCATCTTCAAATTCAATCACCTCAGTAATGTTCGTAATTCGACGCTTACCATCACGCATTCTGGCAATCTGAACAATCACATGGATAGTGTCAGCAATTTGCTTGCGCATTGCGTCCATAGACATCTGGAATGAAGACATGCTGAGCAAATTCTCCAAACGGGTTAGGCAATCGCGAGGGGTATTGGCATGAATTGTAGCCATCGAACCTTCGTGACCCGTGTTCATTGCCTGCAACACATCGATAACTTCTTCACCACGAATCTCACCAAGAATAATACGATCAGGGCGCATACGCAGGGCATTTTTCAAGAGCTGACGTTGGTCAATTGCACCAGCGCCTTCAATATTTGGAGGACGAGTCTCTAGGCGCAGCACATGAGGTTGCTTCATCTGCAATTCAGCAGCATCTTCTATTGTAATCACGCGCTCACCAATGTCGATAAAGCCAGAAAGCGCATTTAGCAAAGTTGTCTTACCCGAACCCGTACCACCTGAAATTAGAAGGTTAAGGCGACTTGCAGAACATACTTTTAGGAACTCATACATCTGCTTATTGATAGAACCAAGCTTGATATATTCTTCCAAACGCAGCTTGTCGCGCTTAAATTTACGGATAGAAACCAACGCACCATCAAGTGCGAGCGGTGGAATAATTGCGTTAAAACGCGACCCGTCAGGCATACGCGCATCCACCATCGGGCTAGACTCATCAACGCGACGACCAACTTTTGAAACAATTTTCTGGATAATCCCAAGCAAATGCAGCTCACTTGTGAATGTAAGATCTGTGCGATGAATTTTACCCTGAGTCTCAACATAAACAAGGTTTGCTGTGTTAATCATGATATCTGAAATCTCTGGGTCATTGAGGATTTTCTCCAACGGCCCAAAGCCAAGAGCATCGTCAATAATATTCTTCTTCATCAAGTCAACTTGCGCCGAGTTTAGTGGCAAGCTCATCTCTGCGATAATTCTTGTTGTCGCATTATTAATTTTTTCCACCTGCTCTTCACGAGAACTATTGCGGATTGTGCGAAAATTGAAGCGTTGCAACAATGTTTCATAAACCTGCTGCTTGGCGTTGCGATAAACTTGCGTTTCAACTTTAGGGTTTGTGTAAACCATCACCTCTTCGTCAATCTCAGAAGGAGAAGGAATTCGGGGGCCAGAATCTTCTGCTTTGAAAAACTTATCAAAACTATCATCGCCAGTTTGAGCATTAGAAGAAACACCACCTAAATCGGCAGTATTTTGAGGTGCAGG
>JALZVI010000356.1 GCA_023301015.1 Rickettsiales bacterium
TAGCTCAGTTGGTAGAGCAAAGGATTGAAAATCCTTGTGTCCCTGGTTCGAGTCCGGGATCGGGCACCATTTTAAAAGCCACACGCCGGTGTGATGGAATTGGTAGACATAGCAGACTTAAAATCTGTGGAGCCTAGCTCGTGCCGGTTCAAGTCCGGCCACCGGTACCAATTTTAGCCTCTCAAACCAGACAACATTACTATTCGTTAGCTAACTGCCTTGACTTTCTTAATAATTGTTATTATAAGAGCTCGAGGTTTATTATGAGTGGAAATGAAATTACACGGTTGGTTGAAAGAAACGTAGATGAGATAGAGGTGGACACAATCCCTCCGTTTCTGGCAAGCATTGCGCATGAACATGGCTTCACTACAGAATTATTCTCCCTGTCAGTTGAAGGCATTAAATTTCTTCGTCTGAACAATATTCTCTGGAAAGATGAGGATATGGCAATTCGTTTCGCCCAAAAACTTGTTGAAGCAGAAATTCCCTTAGGACAGTATTTCATCCCATCGCTAGCAGAGTATAATATAAACATGGCAATTCTTAGTCCATGCCATGAAGGTCAAATATTCCCAGAGTTAGTTACCTTAATCATAGATCACGGCCTTGATCCAAAAGTGCTGACCCTAGAGAGCGCTCAGAAGGAAGTTGCCGTATTCCAAAATTTTAGGAAACCGGAATTTGAATCGCTTCAACCTAGTATATCTTATCACTACAGAATCAAAGAGACAGACCTTGAAAAGCACATTGGTAATATAAAAGACAAAGGTCTAGATGCTCATATACGCCTTGCTGAGAACCTATACTTTTTAATAAACCTAGAACGCTTCTTACTCAACGATTTTTCAAAAGAGTTATTCAGCCTTCTAAAAGACGGAAAGATAAACAATGAAAGGTTTTCTAAATATGCGGTTGAGGCATATAAGTTATCAACTGAAGATATATTTAAAGAGCATTCAGGCTATCTCACAATAGATGCATTCGTTGATAATTACAGAAGCAAGGCCTATTCTAAATTTTACACATATTTACCCAAAAATCTTTACGGGCTAACTACTGAATTGATTGAAATAGATGCTGAAGAAATCATACAAACCCTAAAAGAAGGAGAGTTTAAAGAATGGCTACAAGAAAACTACACGAGCGTCCGAATGTTGCTAGACTTAGCAAAGTCAGGAAATGCAACGGCAATTGAGCTGTTCCGAGACACACAAGCTTTAGATAATGCACTCAATTTCTCCGACACTTATCCAGAAGCCTTCAATTATTTGATAACATCCTTGGAACGTGGCAGCGAGAAAGCGCAGGCACAAGCACGAGCAGTTTTGTTTTCAGAGCCGGAAAAAATGCCCATCTTCGGCAATGCTTTCAACTCTCACATAATTGCCATAGCAACAAAAGCAGAGCCACGGGATGAGCCTGAAACATATGAAAAAGTGCAAGGGCTGCTACTGGAACTTAAGGAAGCTAGGCAAGATCAGGATAGGATAAAGAAAGAAGACCCACGCCAGCAAGGATGGGTGGGTAAAGTTTTTGGATTTGGAAAAAAGGCAGCGAAAGAAATGCCAGCGGAGGAGTTAAAATCATTGGATGAGCTAATGGCAGATGGCGACAAAATTGTTGCTGACATTACAGAAAAAATCAGAGCAACCCTGTCCGAAGCAAGAGAAAACCGTGCCTTGTCTAAGAAAACGATTGAAGACGCTCTCAAAGAAGCTGGAATTAGCGACGATAGAATCGCAATTGCAGATGCCGCAGGTAGTCCAGATTTTTTAGCCAAATTATTATTAGATGGCCCGAAAAAATCGAGAATAGAGGCTGGTGCAGGTTCTACTGAGCGGACAATATAAACTCTAAAGCACTTTACATCGTAGCTTGCAAGCGTTAGCCTAAATGCATGAAAACGGCACTTAACATAGAACAAAGCGTTGCGGGAAATCGGTGGGTTTTTCGGGATGTTGATGATCGGCAAGTGCAGGCGATTCAGCAGCGCTTTAACTTCTCGGAATTGTTGGCACGCATCCTTTCTGCACGCGGTGTGGAAGTTGATGCCGCGGAATATTTCCTCAGCCCAACCCTAAAAAACATGATGCCCGACCCGTTCCATTATCTCGACATGGACAAGGCGGCGCAGCGTGTTGCAGATGCCGTGGTGAATGGCGAAAAGATCGGAATTTTTGGTGATTATGACGTGGATGGCGCGACATCTTCCAGCCTGCTGAAACTGTTTTTTGAAGGGCTTGGCGCCGAAGCAATTATCCACATCCCAAACCGCATTGAAGAAGGCTACGGCCCCAATGAGGGTGCGATACAAGGCCTGTGGGACAACGGCGCACGCGTGCTAATCACCGTCGATTGCGGCACAGTTTCCTACGAACCCCTCGCCGCGGCAAAACGCATTGGCTTTGACACAATCGTGGTTGATCACCATATCGGCGGCGAACAATTGCCCGAGGCATACGCCATCATCAACCCGTGCCGCTTGGATGAATCAACCCCGCATCGCTATCTAGCCGCTGTAGGAGTTTCATTTATGCTAGCAGTAGCTGTGCAACAGAAACTGCGTGGGATGGATTTTTTTGCGGGCAAGAAAGAACCGAATTTAATGCGCTTCCTCGACCTTGTAGCGCTAGGCACAATTTGCGATGTTATGCCTCTAACTGGAGCGAATCGTGCTTTTGTAGCGCAGGGCTTAAAGGTGATGGCAGGCAGGCAAAATGTTGGATTGGCCGCACTTTGCGATGTATCGAAGCTTTCAGAAAAGCCCGGCGTTTTCCATCTCGGCTTCATGCTCGGCCCCAGAATTAATGCTGGCGGACGTGTGGGAGAAGCAGCCCTTGGCGCGCGCCTCCTCACCACACACAACCCTGACGAAGCCAGAGAAATTGCCGAACATCTCGACCATCTAAACCAAGAACGCCGCGCGATTGAAGTTGATTTGGAAGAAGAAGCGACCAAAATTGTTGAGGCAGATGGCGTAGACGAACCATTCCTAATGCCCGTCGGCCATGGCTGGCATCAGGGCGTTGTTGGCATTATCGCGAGCCGCTTGAAGGAAAGATATAACCGCCCAACAGCTGTGGTGACTGTACATGACGGAATCGCAAAAGGCTCAAGCCGCTCAATCACAGGCGTGGATCTTGGTGCTGCAATTGCTTCCGCGAGCGGTATGGGATTGACTCTAACTGGCGGCGGGCACGCAATGGCAGCAGGCTTCACAGCCGAAGAAGCGAAACTGCCTGAGCTGAAAAAATTCCTCACCGAGCGTTTGCGCCCTCAGGTGGAAAATGCAGGCGAGAGCATGCTGAAGCTGGATGCCGTCGTGAATGTGAACGGCATCACCCCGCAAGTCGCGGAAGAAATGGAAAAAGCCAGCCCGTTTGGCACCGGAAATTCTGAACCACGCCTAATCATCGCCGATTGCCGATTGATAAAAACCGAAGAGCTACGCGGCGGACATGTGCGCTGCATTTTGGATGACGGAATTGGCGGCAAAAAACGAGTTTACGCAATGGCATTCCGCTCTATGGAAAAGGATTTGGGACAGTTCTTAATCAAATCCCAAGGCAAGCGCGTACATCTAGCAGTCCGCATCCGCCACGCCTTCTGGCAAGGCCGCGAAAAAGTGGACGTGCAGATTGACGATGCAGCGCTGGCTTAACCCCGATTCATTTACACAAAGCCTTGAATGTTATATAAAGAATATATGAAAGCGAAAATTTGTGGATTGAAGAATAGAAGTGACGTGCTGGCAGCAGATGAAGCTGGCGCATATTTCTTGGGCTTCGTGTTCTACACGCCTTCCCCACGCAATGTTTCTCCACAACAAGCAGGCGAGATTTCTGCTGATGTGAGTGCCAAAAAAGTTGCAGTAACCGTTGATGCTAGCGACGAGATACTGACTGAAATTATTGAACATTTGCAGCCTGATTACATTCAACTGCATGGCAAGGAATCGGAGCAACGCGCTGCTGAAATCAAAGCTAAATTTAGCCTTCCCCTTATCCGCTCATGTGCCGCGAATGAATATCCAGAAAGCGAGCTATATGACTTCTTGCTAATCGATTCCCCAGGAGGAGGTACAGGCAAACAGTTCGACTACACCAACTTCACCGCCCCCAACCAGTCATGGTTCCTAAGCGGAGGACTGGATGCAGAAAACTTGGTAGATGCTGTGCAACATACAGGAGCAAGAATGGTTGACGTTTCTTCTGGAGTTGAACGCGAAAAGGGCGTGAAGGATGCGGTGCTGATCCGAGAGTTTATGAAGAAATCCCAGCAGATTTAACCAATTTCGCTGAGGTGGGAACAGCTGCCTCAGCTTCACCTGCTTCACGAGGAGTTTCTATAGCAGGTTCAGCAATAGCTTTTTGAAAACTTGGGTGGCGAGAATCAACAACAATAGATACTTTATAAAAGCCATAGCCATCATTTTCATGAGCCAAATTCAGAGTACATGTTGATCTGCCGTCAATCGCTTTAGAATCAATCCCCTTATCCAAATAATGCTGCTTATACTCAGCAATTTGCTCATTGACCTCCTCAAGAGTTCCAACTTTCTCGAATACGTGAGTGATAAAGCTCTGGCCTTCATGCTCAACGATATTAGTCGTATAACTAGCTAAAGCAAATTGCTGTAATTCTTTCTCACTGTATTTCATTATCTTTCCTGTAGTATGATGATGACAATTATTAACATATATTAACGTATATGTCAACCCCAAAACAAATTGCCAACCTCCAACTTTTACGCTAAAAACAATGCATGAACTCAGAAGCTGACAATATTGAATATAACTTCCCCGATGAGCGCGGGCATTTTGGGGAATTTGGTGGGCGCTATGTGGCGGAAACGCTGATGCCGCTAATCAATGAAGTTGCCGCAGAATATGAGAAGGCAAAGACAGATCCTGAGTTTTTGCGGGATATTGAATATTACTCAAAAAACTATATCGGCCGCCCTTCTCCTCTATATTTAGCCGAGCGCCTCACCGAGCATTGCGCGGGGCCGAAAATTTATTTCAAACGTGATGAGCTGAATCATACAGGCTCACACAAAATAAATAATTG
>JALZVI010000357.1 GCA_023301015.1 Rickettsiales bacterium
TTCAGCCCAAAACCCCTCAGCGCCGAAGAACGACTCACCCGCGCCGCCCAAGAATTCTCCCAGCGAAAATTCTCCCGAAAAGACTACCTCGCCCTCTTCAAAACCATCTCCAGCGCCACCGCCAGCCGCGACCTCAAACAAGGCGTCGACTCCGCCCTCCTCCAGAAACAGGGAGAAAAGGCCCAAACGAGTTACAAATTCAAAAGGGTCTAAAATCTCTCCAACTCCGCTCCTATCAAGCTCCCAAAAAATCTCCCAACTCTTCATTCACCAGTCCACACTCATCACTCACCATTCATCCCCCCCCTCAACCAAACTCCCTAAAAATCTACGAAATCCGTGTAAAATCAACTATTGGATAATCCACTACCGATTTCATCTAAAAATCTAGATTTAGTCTGAAACCTGGTGGCCCCCCATGGCATTACCCGTTGTTTAGGATAAGATAGATAGAGCCATCGTTTCGCCCTAGTTACAGCAACAAACGCACTGTTTCTTTCCTCCTCAAGTTTCTCATTTGTAGTGGCTCGATAGTCAGGAAAAACTCCTTCGCACATACCCATTAGAAAGACGATATCCTTCTCTAGTCCTTTCATCGTGTGGACTGTGCTCAATGTTAGGCCCGTTGTGGACGCTTCAATAGCGAGCTTCCCCAGAGCCTTCGCATTTCTAAAAGATTGCAGGCTATCGCCTAATCCTTTTGCCCTGAAGCGGGTCCAATCTTTCTGAAACAATTGGAATTCTTCAATGCTGTTAGCAATTTCAAGCTCATCTGCATCATTGTTAAATTGTGTCACGATTCCCTCTAACTGAGATATCGAATCCCTTGTGAATTTCCTAATATTTGGAGACTCCAAATCTAATTCGTTGATTCTAGTTAAGAGATCAGCTTGGAGATTTGGTAAGAAAATAGATGACTGAGAGGCCTGAGCTGAAAGTTTAGTCAAAATCGCTTGGTCATCCCATTGTTCTGGGGCTGGAGTTTTAAGAAGAGCGCAAAGTTTTTTTCCATCAACCCAATCCTTTGAGTTTAGCTTCACCCTCAAACCATAGTCCAAAATTTTCCCAAAAATTGAAGACGCCTCCGCTGATAATTCGCTACGGCGAATAAGAAAAGGAAGATTATTTAGTGTCATTTCTTCTTCAAGGGCTGAAAAAACAAAGCGATTTCTAGCGATGACCACCATGTGCTCCAAAGAAATTTCCCCCTCGATTTCTGGGTGTTCTTTAAGCTGAAGAAGGCTCTGAATATTAGACACGATCCATTGAGCTTCATTTTTCTCGTCATCATGTTCTTCAATTTTCAATCCACCTTCAAGAGCCATAATGCTCTCTGATTGAGAACCTGGCTTGAGTCTATTTGCCGCCCACACCACGGCTTTGGTGCTTCTGTAATTCTCTTTGAGCCTAAATTGAGCGGGACTAAATTCGGTTACGAAATCTTCACAAAAGAAAGATGACGACGACCCATTGAATCCATAGATCATTTGATCTGGGTCTCCTACCATGAATAGACTGGAAATTTTTGTGTCACAAAACGCCTTGATAAACTCGTATTGAATACGATTTAAATCTTGAGCTTCATCGACACACAAATGTTTGTAAGATGTTCGATAAACGTCTCCAACCCACTGATTATCTACAAGGATCCGTCTCGCATAGACTATTATGTCGTCAAAATCAATTCCGCCACTGTTAATCAACGCCGCTTGGTAGTCTTGATAAATAGACCAAAGCCTAGCGACTTTTGGAAATTTCAAAGCGGTTTCAGCTTCACTAAGAAGCTCACGTTTAATCACTGAGAAATTACTCAGGTAATCACTAAGTATTTTTTCTCTACCCCGTTGGACTTTAGAGTCTTTAACATTTAAATACTCATCAATATCCACTCCATCATCCCTGAGAGATTGAAGAAAAATCTCCATACGATCCTTATCTCTATCGTAAATTTGAAGATCGGAAGGCAGGCCTATCGTATTTCCATATTGCTCCACAATACGTTGTGCGATTGAATGCACCGTGGATATCCATGATCGATCTATCGTCGACTCAGAATCACCTAGCCGATTTTGCATTTCTTCTGCTGCCTTATTTGTGAACGTTAATGCTATAACTTTGTCCTTTTTTGTATTTCCTAGAATATACCTGACTCTTTCTGTCAAAACTCTCGTCTTACCCGAGCCTGCTGAAGCAAGGACCTGAATAGCCCCGCCTATAGGACTACTCACAATTTTTGATTGAATATCGGATAAATTCACAAGCTTAAATTGGTTTTAATTTGATCAAAAAAGGCAGCTATTTGGGGGGGGAGCTCACTAACCGGACATTTACAAAGCTCGTCAGCGATAGCCCTAGCAAAAAGAGGTTTCTGAGAATCAAGAATTTCTAGCAAGGCTAACCGATGCCCAGCTGGAGTATTATAGTCTCGAAGTTCAGCCCCATATATGGGCTGGCTGCAGGTTACACATGGTGGATCGGTTGTCCGTTTGGGTTTTGTTGGTGTGCCTTGTCTTTTTTGCTTCCAGCTGTCTACACAGTCAGGGCCTCTGACCTGTTCGATTGCAGCTTCAATTCGATTTTGATAACCCGCAGTGAGCAAATACCCCTCAAAATCCGTGCCATCTAATATCGTTATATAGGGAGAGTTCTCAACATCTGACTCACCATAAATTTCATTGTGCACTTTTTTAAGCTCACGAACCGTTTTTTCTTCACCATCACTAAAGATAAAAACTGGAATATGAAAATCTTTTCCGAACTGTAGGAATGGCCTGTATCTGGCACCCGACCCGTTCACCGAGACAAAATTGATCCCGTATGCGAAGGGATCATTTCCAGTAAAGTGTTTAAAAAGACTAGGCAATGATTGCTCTTCGGTTTCCCCTTCGAAGAGAACTAAGGCACGTGAAAAGAGGAGTTCTCCACGTGAATGTAAAATTTCACGGTGTAATTTCTTTATCTCTTCTGGTTTTGAAGGGTCTATCGTTAGCTTCGTAACTTCGACAGTCCCCCCATTGCTGTTCATTCCGCGAAGGTCACTGGGATTGGCTAAAGCACCTAAATAAGGTGAGTGAGTGCTAACAATAACTTGACCAGGAGATTTGATTAACTGGTCGTAGAGGGCCCGTTGCGCGTTAGGGTGGAGATGCGCTTCTGGTTCTTCCGCAGCTAAGATAGGGTGAAAGGGTTTCGCTTCTTCAAAGTGATTTTTGGCCATTAAATCAGATAGGGCACGGACGGTGAGCATTGAGGCCCAGCTCCGTGTTCCCATCCCATGATATTCCATC
>JALZVI010000358.1 GCA_023301015.1 Rickettsiales bacterium
CTACGCCCGCTTTCCAGATCACAAAGAATAACTGCACCGGAAGAATTTTCTTTCGCTTCAGCCAAATCGCCCACTTGGGGGGATCATAATACTCAAAATGAGGCTTGGCTTTTGTTTCTTCCGGATCATTCCGCTCATACCATTCCTCGATCACTGGCTGATTATTGGCGCGTGTCACTACCGTAAGATCGACATGCGCTGCTAAACTATTGCTCCAACCCCAACCCACTCCGGGTTCGGAGCCTTTTTCCGGCTCACAGGCATACGCTGTCATAAAAACTTTCATAGTAATTTGGAAAATAGTTGATCTTCGAAAATTTCGAAATCTCAGAGAATGACTACCGAAAAGCCATTTGCTGGCGAATCGCAGATTGAAGGAGACTTGTCTGGGGGGCCCAGCCCGTGGCGTTCTTCAAGCGACTACAGGATCCAATCGCCCGCCTAAGGTCAGATCGAAAACTAGGATTCTCGGACTGCAGGACTGCGCCTCTTCTCCCAGAAGCTTCTAAATAGGCCTCTCCTAAATCCCCTAAATTAACTACCTCCCCACGACAGATATTATAAATTCCACTAGGACCGTCACTCGCCATAAGGCCCTTGAGAGCATCGGAAAAATCTTCAACATCGATGAAATCTCGCTCCATTTCAGGGTCGTCTAGGATGAGGTCATCATTCATGCCTAGTTCATCAACCCTTAACCTTATCTTTTCACTGATAAGGGTAGGTGGAGTCCCTGCCCCCATCAGATTAAATGGCCTCACTACAGAAATTCGAGCTCCGTGGGATGCTGTTAATTCAGTGGCTAATTTGGTTTGAGCCATTTTAGCCAGTCCGTAGGGACTCACGGGCTCACAGATATCCATTTCCCCGAGGTAAGGTTGAGATGCTTTGCCATACTCCGCGGCTGACCCCATCGTTAAAAACTTCTGTTCAAGCACATCAAGCTTAGGGCAAACCTGATGCCATAACGCTAGGACCCTAGTATTAATATGCGTTAATTCTGATAGACTTAAGCTTGAATCGGAACTCCCGACAAAATTCACAACCACCGTCGGCTTGACCTTGTGAAGGGCGCTTTTAAGAAAATTGCCGTCAAAGACATCGCCCTTGAAGTGCCCTACCACATTGGCTTCCGAATCACTACGAGATAACGTGAAAACCTCACTTCTATCATTCAAAAGAGACTGCAAAAATGCTTTCCCTAGAAAACCTCCAGCCCCAAGCAAAAACACCTTGTCATGTGATTTATCTGATTTTCCTCTCATTGATAAGTTGTAATAATTACGAGTCTCCTAAAACGAAGTAGCATACTCCTCTTTAGCTTTCGAATAGTCGTCAACCTGACCAATATCTAGCCAGTAATCCTTAATCGCCCATCGAGAAATTGGCATAGCTTTCCCGAGCATTCCATGAATTAAATCATCCATACCAAAATAAGTATCTTTGGGGATCTCAGAGAAAATCGACGGCTTAAAAAAGTAGATTCCAGCCAAAATTTCAAAGACTAATTCTGGCTTTTCTTCAACTCCTTCTACCAAATTATCCTTTGAAACTTGGACGTTCCCAAAACGAAAGGGATGGGTAATAACCTTGGTTCCAATTGTAAGCGAGGTTTCTTGCCCCAAGCCAAATTCAAACATCTCAGAAAAGTTGTTCTTCGTGAGAATGTCTCCATTCATCATAATGAATGGCTCATTGAGCTCTTTTTCAAGTAGGCTAAGAGGACCACAGGTCCCCAAACGCTTTTCCTCCTTACTGTAGGATAGTTTCACTCCATATTTACTCCCGTCTCCCAAGTAGGCTTCAACAAGCTCGGACTTATAATTGGTAGCAATATAGATTTCGGTGAACCCATGTTTGGCAAGATTGCAAATTTGCACCTCCATCAGGGATTGCTCACCGATCGGAAGGAGTGGCTTTGGAATTACATCCGTGAATGGGGCAAGGCGCGTTCCGAGGCCGCCTGCTAAGATTACTGCTTTCATAATTTTTGATTGAAATGGGTTGAGGTAAGTCTCCTTTACATCTTTTGGTCAAGATTTCGACTACTTTGTACGTGATTGATCTCAGGAACGGCCTTCTTCACGATTGCTGCGATTTCGTCGATGGTCCATTGCCCAGACTCGCGGAGAAGCTTAAGCTCCTTTACTGCTGCAAGTGTCTTTTCGGCACCGTGATCGACCGGTTTGGTAATGACTCCCATTGCGGTAAATCGAGAATCATCCGTCTCCTCAGCGGGATCGACAAATTCTTCGAAAGGCTTTTCTCCGCTTGTATCAGCCGGAGAAAAGAAACAAGGCCACTCCTTCGAAGACTCGTCCAGCTTAGACGCCATCTCCAAGGCTTCTTCCTCAGAACGGCATTCAAACGGCACATAGCCCGATTCCTTTAAGAAAATTTTGGCGATTTCAGAGAACGTCAACATGTCACGGTCTGGCCTAAAATCAGAGTAGGTAATCTCCCGGTTTCTCCCCGCAAAACAACCCAGTAGACATAGCTGTCC
>JALZVI010000359.1 GCA_023301015.1 Rickettsiales bacterium
ATGTACCGACAAATGAAATTGCGAAGAATGCGGGGCCGTCGGCGCATTCAAACTTGCTGAAATCTTGAGTGCAATTCGCGCATTTCTCACGCACGCTCATCAACCCACGAAGCAAGCTGCCTTTGCCGCATTCTGGGCATTTGCAGAATATGCCTGCCTTCCAATTCATTTTTCTGCTCATCTTGTAATCATAGCAGTTTCTGTTAAAAAGCAAATATATGATAGAAATTTCCGAACAAAAATCACTATTCGTAACATTTTGCGGTGCGCCGAATGTCGGTAAATCAACGCTGACAAATGCGCTGGTGGGTACGAAGGTAACAATCACCTCGCCACGTCCGCAAACCACACGCTTTGCCATCCGCGGAATTGCGATGTATGACAAGGCGCAGATTGTGTTTCTTGATACACCAGGAATTTTCAACCCACGCGGAAAGCGTCAGAAAAAAATGGTAGATGCCGCGCTCGCAGGAATTAACGAGGGCGAGCTGCTGATTTTGCTGATTGACGCGCAAAAGGGCGTTGATAGAAATACGGAAAGTGTGATTGAGTCGCTGGTGAAGCAGCAGAAAAAATGCTCAGTGATTATCAATAAAGTTGACTTAGTCGACAAAGCGCGCCTAATTCCACTCGCGCAGCAGCTTGATGCTTATGACGCGTTTGAGGAGATTTTCATGATCTCCGCGCTCAAAGGTGAGCAAATTGAGAGCTTGAAGAATTACATGGTTTCTAAGGCCGTCGACCAAGCGTGGCCTTATCCAGAAGATCAACTGTCGGATATTAACGATAGAATTATGGCCGAAGAAATTACGCGTGAGAAGATTTTTTATCTGCTGCGTGAAGAGCTGCCATATGGCGTTGAGGTTGATACGGAAAGCTTCAAGGAAACGGACGCAAAAATCACCATCCACCAGCAAATTATGGTGCCGCGCGATGGGCATAAGAAAATTATTATCGGTGAGAAAGCGCAAACACTCAAGCGCATCGGCCAATCATCCCGCCGCGAGCTGGCTCAGATTTTTGATAAACCGACAGACTTGTTCTTGCATGTGAAAGTGGATAAGAATCTGGACAGCCATTAAGTGCGCCACGATTTTTACTGCGCCAACGCCAAGCTAATGATATGCTCAGCCCATGCAAAAATGGAAATCTACCGCCATAGTTCTATCCGCGAAGAAATTCTCTGAACGAGATTTGCTGGTGACTGTTTTTGCGCTCGGTGAGGGGTTGCATGCTGGAATTGTGCGGGCAGGGCAGAGCAAAACTAAAGCTTCAATTTATCAGGCAGGGAATCTGCTCGCAATTGAGTGGAGCGCCCGCCTTTCTGACCAGCTCGGGAATTTCTCAGGTGAGCTGCAAGAGCCAATTTTTGCCAAGCTCATGAATGACCGCCGCAAGCTGCAAGCGTTGCTGTCAATCACCTCAATCCTCCGCGACTCTCTTGCAGACAGAGATGCACATGATAGTCTGTATGATTTTCTGCTGGATTTTTTGCGCCATCTCACCACTGCGCAGGATTGGACAAAAGACTATGTGCAGTTTGAACTAGAGACTCTAGAAATGCTGGGCTTTGGCCTTGATTTCAGTGAGTGCGCGGTGACAGGAATGAAGCAAAATCTGGAATATATATCCCCAAAATCGGGCAGGGCGGTAACAGCACAGGGTGCGCGTGGATATGAAGATAAGCTGTTGAAGCTGCCAAAGTTTTTGCTTGATGGCTCTGAGCCAAATGCTGAACAAATTGAGCAAGCCTTGAAAGTCAGTACATATTTCCTCAAGCAAAATATCTATGATCCTCAGCATAAGCATCTGCCAGACGAGCGCCTGCGCCTAATCAAGCTGCTTACTCAACAGTAACCGATTTTGCCAAATTGCGAGGCTGGTCAACGTCAGTTCCCTTCGCCAGCGCGGTGTAGTAAGCCAGCAATTGCACAGGAATTGAATATAAAATCGGGCTGATGAAGTTCGGGATTTCTGGAATTTCCAGAGTCTTGAACGCAACATCCGCCAGTTCCGCACAGCCTTTTGCGGTGCTTATCACAATAATCTTCCCGTCCCGCGCCGCCACCTCGCGCACGTTGCTTGCAGTTTTTGCAAAATGCTCGTCATATGGCGCAACCACAATCACTGGTACATCCGCATCAATCAACGCAATTGGCCCATGTTTCAACTCGCCCGCGCCATAGCCTTCTGCATGGATATAAGAAATTTCCTTCAATTTCAGCGCGCCTTCCATAGCAATCGGGAAGCTGGTGCCGCGGCCGATATATAGCACACTTCGTGCGGCAGAAATTTCCGCCGCAATTTGCTCATAGTCGGGCAAATTTAATACGGATGAAATATTCGCTGGCACATCCAAAATATGCTCAATTAAATTCGATGAATCTGGCTTCAGCGCAATTGTTAGCATCGCAAGCGCTGTCAGCTGGCAAGTAAAAGCCTTTGTTGAAGCCACTCCAATCTCTGGGCCAGCAAGGGTTGGCACAACCAAATCCACCTCACGCGCAATCGAGCTTTCCAGCACATTCACAATCGCAGCCGTTTTTTGCCCCGCATCTTTCGCATGCTTTATCGCCGCCAAAGTGTCCGCAGTTTCACCCGATTGCGAGATTGCGAGCACAAGGCCGTTCTTGGCATAAACTGGGGTGCGATAGCGGAATTCTGAAGCGACATCCACTTCCACCGCGATGCCCACCAAATTCTCAATCCAATATTTCGCGACCATCCCCGCATAATATGACGTGCCGCAAGCGATAATGGTTATTTTCTCAATTTCCGCAAAATTCACCGCGCTTTTCGGCATATTCACTTTGCCCGAAAATGCATCATAATATGCGTTGATAGTCTGCCCAATCACCGTCGGCTGCTCATGAATTTCTTTGAGCATGAAATGCGCAAAACTGCCTTTCTCAATCGCTTCATCGCTAATGTTCGACTGCTGAATTTCGCGCTCAACCGCACTTCCAGAAGAATCAAAAATATTGCATGAGTCAGCTCGCAATTCCGCAAAATCGCCGTCTTCCAAATATGTGATTTTGTTGCTAAGGGGTGCGAGTGCCATTGCGTCC
>JALZVI010000360.1 GCA_023301015.1 Rickettsiales bacterium
ATTTTATAATGAAATAAAAACGAATTTTTCAAAAATATTTGCCTCTGAAGAAATTAAGGCCATTAAAGTAAAATGTTCTCAAAATATAAATTGATCTTATTTGTTTACAAAGCTATCTCACAGCCCCTTAAAATCCAACTCTTCCGCATCTATCAAACTAGAATAAGTTTTCATCTTCTTCTGAATAACTTTAAAATGGTGCAAGTCATCTGGTGTGACCAATGATATGACTATTCCCGTTTTGCCAGCTCTTGCTGTTCTTCCTATTCTATGGATGAAATCTTTAGGTGATCTGGGGAGCTCATAATTGAGGACAACGGGTAAGTCGGTGATGTCGATTCCTCTAGATAATAAATCTGTTGTAACAAGAATTTTAGTTCGCTTGTCGCTGAACTCATCTAAAGCTTTTTTTCTGGCACCTTGACTCATTTTACTGTGGAAACACCTGGCTGCGATATTATTTTTAGTCAGTTTGTTCGTCACTTTTACACATCTGTCTACTGATGACGTAAAGATCATGACCTGTCCATATTTATTGTTTTTGAGAATGTACCTCAACAGTGGTCCTTTTTTCTCTGCAGAAACAAGATAAGCAGATTGATCGATGTTGACTTCTTCATCTTTCTTTTCTTCTATACTTACGACGACGGGGTTGTTTAGAATTAAGCTTTTGTATGCATCAACGTTTTTATCTAATGTCGCTGAAACGAGAACGTTCTGTCTGCTAGAGGGAAGGAAAGAAAGAATCTTTTTCAGCTCGTCTTGAAAACCTAGGTTAAGTAATTTATCGGCTTCATCCATTACAAAGAACGAAGTCATATTAATTGAGATCGCATTCTTATCTACCAAGTCTAGAAGTCGTCCTGGCGTGGCTATCAGCACCTCTACGTTGATAAGGCCTTTCATCTGAGGATTAATGGAGACGCCTCCATAAACAGCCTTAGACTTGATGTGTCGAGATAGTTGACTTGAATAAATCTTGCAGTTTTCATGTACTTGTAATGCCAACTCACGTGTAGGCACGAGAATAAGCGATCTTATGCATCTATTAGGAAGT
Organism: Rickettsiales bacterium; assembly: GCA_023301015.1. The sequence goes on from JALZVI010000360.1 coordinate 1,058, forward strand.
ATATCTAGTTTTTCTATTTTCGCTAAAAGCGGTAACAGATAACTTCCTGTTTTACCTGTACCGGTAGGCGCAAGTACAAGAACATCCTTCTTATCCAATATAAGGGGAATCGCCTTTTCTTGTACAGGAGTGGGGGAGTTATACATTAGATCTTTCAATCCCTTGGTAATCGTATCGGGTAATCCTAGTGTCTTAAAATCCATAGTATTTTTATTGGGATATATCTACCGCAAATCTAATATAAAGATCAGGTTAAACTAAAGAACGGGTATCGTTCCAGTCAGCAAACTTAAATCGGAGTAATCAACTTTGAGAGGCCCTTAGCTTTTTTGCTAATGAGATTAAGAACATCTAGAATATTTACCTATCATATTAATCAATTTAGTTTACTGACGTTTTTTTTGAAAACAGCCAATACCCGTATAAGCAAGTATGTACGCGATGACGATATTGACGAGAGATAAGAATTGATAAGGCCCATACTCTAATGCCGTTACACCTAGCGTACTCGCCATAAATATGCCCGAAGGTGTCCATGGCATTAAGTTCTCTAGCATCGTCCCGGCATCCTCAATTGATCTAGACAATACTTTTCTATTGACATTAAGATCATCATATTTTTTCTTGAAAGATTCAGCGATTATAAAACTTGTCGCATACTGGTTACTGGTTGTCAGATTGGTAAACCCAGTTAGCGTTAAGGTTGAGGCAATAAGTTGACGACTTGTAGATATCCTGTTCATGGTTCCTTTTATAACCACTTCTATCGCATTGATTACATCTAAGGTTCCGATAAAAGCGAATATCAGAATACAAGACACGATGCCATTGATCAGATTGTACAGTCCCCCTCTATTAAGTATCTTTAATACATTATTGTCTGTTTCTGATCCGCCTAGAATAGATACATTGAATCCAGTATTGAGACTAGCAAAAATATCGGATAGACTGAATGGTTGGAATATGATAGCTATTATAAGTGCAACCCAAGAAGAGGTAAGTAATGTAAGTACAATAGGTTTCTTTTTCATAGAACCCCAGATAACTATGAGTAAGGGCACAAGTAAAACGAGATTGAAATTGAAATGTGTTTTCAGTGCGGTCATCGTATCAACGATCTGCTGAGGTGTTGCCATAGATACAGTTCCAGAGTCGAATACTGGAGAAAGATATACATATATACTTCCCGCGATAATTGCCGAGGGAATGGTTGTGTACATCATAGAGTGAATGTGTTCTAATAAGGGGACTCCAGTTGCGAGTGAAGCAATATTAGTTGTGTCGGAGAGTGGAGACATTTTGTCACCAAAAAATGATCCCCCAACGATGGCACCAGCCGTTATGCATAAGTCCATATTGTAGATGTCAGAGACTCCCATCATAACCAAGCCTATTGTCCCAGCAGAACCCCATGAAGTTCCTGTCAATAATGAAAATGTAATGCATATGAGAAAGCTAAAAATATATATCCAGTCAGGATTAATAATAGAAACCCCATAGTAGATCAACATAGGTATGGTTCCACTGACTATCCAACTGCCTATCAGTACACCTATAGAGAATAGGATAAACACTACAGGTATAGATTCACCTACTTTCTTGACGATGTTTGATTCTATAGTTTTCCAACTGTACCCATTGAACATCAGGTAAAATGTGCTGAATGTAAGCGACATCATAAGCAGTACTTCCAAGGGTAACATGCCCGCCTTATTGATAACAGGTTGAACAAATAGCCCGTATATCAGCGCCATGAGAAAAAACAGTATCGGCCAGATCGCTTGTGATACGGTAACATTCTTTCGTTTAATCATAACTGCTGGTTAAAGAGATGAGTCATTGGGGCTACGATCATGTGTTTTGGCATTAATGTTAATGATATAAAACCTTACAAATAAAGGTTAGGAATGGTTAAAAATAACTTTCCGATTTATGATTGGCTCTTTTGTGCCAGCACTCGTTAAAAAAGCCTCGTAATAGCTAGGCTACCCCTGTGTCTTTTGTCTTGACCTAACACAAAATTCCATTGTCAAAATAGGGCACTTATTATTCGCCCATGCCTTAAAAGTGGTTTTGAAACACATTTTATCCTATCTATAAAATAATATTTGGCGTAAAAGCGTTTACTTTGCTTACTTATCAAGGCTAAAAGTCAACTTATCTGAACTATTTAACACTTCAGAGGGTTAAGTTAGTTAGAATATCAAAATTTATTATAAATATTATGGCAAGACCACGTACTAAGAAATTTGAATACGGAAAGGGAATTTACTACTTCAACATTAAGAAAGGTTATAACAACAATATAACTATCAAAAGAACCGAAAAGGCTAAAGCGATAGAAGCGTACAAACATTACCTAAAGACGCAACCAGAGAACTGCGAATGGTTAGGTGTATGGAATGGAAAGAAATTCTTGGAAGATAATTTTGAGAAGGAAAGCGCTTAATTAGAAATACACTAATTACGATATAAAAAAGAGGCTGTTCTGTAAGAATAGCCTCTTTTTTTGTACGGGTATTCATAGTAGTGTCTGAGGATATTTGTTCACTCAGATTCTGATATAATATATATTGTTGAGCTGTTTTATCATTTAGATCTTAGAAGTCTGTCTAATTCTTCACTGACAAACATATCTAAGCAATGGGCAATTACTCTTTTCTTTCCAATGTCGTTCATCCAATTCGGGTCTCTCATCCAAGTTTCGCTTAGAAATATGGAATCAAGTAAAATTTCACTATTAGTTGTTTGAATAATTGATTCAATTTTGTTCAATATCTCGTACCCTGGAAATTCAAAATTAGTAAATTCTTGACTTGTAAAATCATTAGCTAATTCAGAGTTATTATGACCTACACATAAGCATCTTGTGAAAGCCATATACTTCAAAAAATGGATTTCTTTGTATATTTCGTTGATTTGATTGTCATATATTGATCTGTCATTGTTTTGTTCAATTTCTTGAGATTTATC
>JALZVI010000361.1 GCA_023301015.1 Rickettsiales bacterium
TCTTGCACCAAGATCACAGCTTTGTTGATTTCAAAACCATTATTAGAAGTAATAAACTCATTTGTTCCAGCAATAGAAGTTGCCGCAATAATTGTTTCGCCAGTTGTTGAACCCGAAAGATCAACGTCCTTATTGATCAAGATCGACTCATCATAAGTACCTGCAGCAACATTCACAGCACCGCCAGCCTCTACCAACTCAATACCTTGGCCGATTTTTGCGTTGTTGCTTACAATGTTTACTGTCCCTGTATTGCTTCTCAAGTCATCACTATTAAGCATAGCATCAAGATTAATTTCTCCATCAGCACCTGCGTTTAGGCGAATAAATCTATCTGAACTGATATCTGCATTAACCTCAATTTGGTTTGCACGAATTCTAACAGCACCATCACCAGCATCAATAGTTCCGTCATTTGTAAAGCTGTTTGCTCTGTTAGTAACGTTTGTCACTTCCATACCAGTAAATTCTGCATTCTTACCAGCTCTGAAGTCTCCGCCGTTAGTTGCAATGTTACCAGCTACGTTAATATCATTTTGCGCCGCAAAATTAACATCCAATTCGCCTGCACCTGTTGCAGAAATTGTTACACCAGCGTCTACATTAATATCATTCAATGCAACTAGTGAAAGCGATGTGTCACTAGCAGATGTTTTAGTCACGTCAGCTTCAACATTAATGTCGCCTGCACCAGTGCCAGTTGGGCTAGTTTGAATCACAACATTACTTGTATCAACAACGTTGCTCAAGAATGCACTGTTGATATAGTTCGTAGAAGCTGCACCAGAACCAATTGTGATGTCAGCAGGATCAATCAACCATGTACCAGCTTCACCAGCTTCAGAGCTAGTATCAACTTTCAAAGTTTCTTTCAATGTAAGTTCAGCAGCAGATGTATCAATCTCTCCGCCTTGGCCATTACCAGATGCATTTGCTTTCAGCTCACCATCAGCAATCAAAGACTTGTCAGTCTTAACTACTATTGTTCCGCCCTGACCATCGCTTGTGCGCGCTGTAATTACAGAGTCAGTTCCAAGAACAATATCTCCGCCTTCAATTTTAACAGTTGTAGCCTCAATAACACCTTCGTTATTAATAGAGCTGTTCACAACGTCATTTGCATCTTGCACAGTAAGAACAACAATTCCGTCCTCAGCAACAACTTCACCAGTTTGCTCAACCAAACGAGCGTTTTCTGAATCAGTAACTGCAAAGTTAATTAGCTCATCACCGAACATATCAATAGTGAACTGCTCACCACCTGCCAAAACAACCTTACCTTGCTTAGCAACGATAACGCCTCTGTTCTTAACATTTGGAGCAACCAAAGCTGCCAAACCACCGTCAGAAACTGTAATTCTACCTTTGTTTACAATTCTTGCATTCGCTGCACCAGCTTGATCAAATTTATAATCACCATTTCTAAAGTCAGAATTTGAGATATCTGAAGTTGAAGCAAGGATGTTTGGAACATTAACAGTTGAATTAGTGCCGAAGAAGATACCATTAGGGTTAACTAGGAACACGTTAACTTTATCTGATGTCAGACTACCAAGAATGCGAGACTCGCTACCACCTGTTACGCGACTAAGATGATTCGCAGAACCAGCGCCCAAATCATGTTGATAATGAACTCCTTGATTTGCACCGATGTTATAATCAGTAAAGTTAGCAATTGTATTAGTCTCATGAACCGTAATAGTTGTGAGATTACCACCATTAGAATGATCGATACTACCAGTACCATCAACAAACGTTCCGTCAACAACTCCCGCTTGGGCAGCAACTGGTGCAGCAACAATGCTGGCTACTAGTGCAGATGATGACAACAACGCTTTCTTTACAAAACTCACTTTTCTCGATTCAATCATTTTTGTTCCTATTGTTTATGTTCGTTTTCCGCGCATATTATATTTACAACAAATTAAATATACAGCGTATTTTCTCAATTATTAACACATTATTAACCTATCCCCTCAGAGAATGCAAGTTACAATTTTATGACATAAGGTGTTTTTTGTGCTTTTACTGCAACTTATCCAAATAAATTATCCCCGCCCCTCAGTAATCGCATAATTACAGCAAGAGTAGTGCCAAGAAATTGCACACAAAAGCGTACACTAGCGCAAAGCTTTATGCCCAGTCAAAGAGAGTGAAAAAGAGAAGGTCAAGACCTACTCAGGATAACTTAAAATACGTAGTTAAGACCGAAATGGATACGTGGATCATTATCGCCTTCAGATGCAACATCAGCAGTTAAAGGCTTTGAGAGCTGAACGTAACCAGAAACATCATCTACAATACTCACACGCGTACCAACACCAACTGATGAAAGACTACTTCTGTCATCTCCGCCAGTGATAGTGCTATGCTGCCAAACAGTGGCAAGATCATAGAATGTGTAAAGCTGATAAGAATTCAAGAATTCAGCATCGATATCTAAGCCATACTGGAGTTCAATTTTACCAGCAGCACCGCTATCACCTGTAAATTCAGAGAAATCATAGCCTCGGCCAAAACTACCGCCGATTGAGAATTCTTCACCAACAAACAATGCAGAAGTTGAAAGCTGAGCTTCACCAGCAAGTAGCAATGAGAAACTTCCACCCAAGCTTTGCTCGCGACTAGCTTCTAGATTGAACTTTGTAAATGACGCACTACCATTAAGGCGAGAAGTTGTGTCAGAATCATCCGAAGCACCCAAACCGTCAATACCGTGAGAAACCGTGAAGTCAAAAACATTAACTCCACCAAACTCATCAGCTAAATCATATGTAGCACCAAGCGTCAAAACACGAGTCTGGTCCTTAAAAATCAGAGCACTGTTAGCATCTGAGTCAACATTTCTTACTGTCAAACCACCATGAAATGTCAAATTCTCACGACGTGAACGTATGTAAGGGTGAATTATCTCCGCCTCAACCACTTTAGACACACCATGAATTCTTTGCGCAGATAGAGTTGAACCAGGGCTTGTGCTTGAAAGACCTGCATTTACACGAATCTCTGTACCTTCTTCGCCAATTGCTTGCT
>JALZVI010000362.1 GCA_023301015.1 Rickettsiales bacterium
GGAAGCTCCTTCAAAAAACGGCTCGGGATGGAATTTTGCCATTGGTTATAAATCCGCCGATTAGCAGCATGCGTGATGAACAGATTTTTGCGCGCACGCGTAATTCCAACATATGCCAAGCGCCGCTCTTCTTCCAGCCCGCCGCTTCCAGCCTCGTCCAGCGCGCGTTGGTGGGGGAACAACCCCTCTTCCCAACCGGGCAAAAACACGGTGTCAAACTCCAGCCCTTTTGCGGCGTGGAGGGTCATAATATTCACCATTTCGCCATTTTTCTTGTCGTCATTATCCATCACCAGCGAGATATGCTGAAGGAAATCGCCAAGCCCTTCAAACTCGCCAAGCGCACGTACAAGCTCGCGCAAATTCTCCAAACGGCCTTCCGCTTCGGGCGCTTTATCCTTCTTCGCCTCATCGCGCCACATCTGCAAATAGCCACTTTCTTCCAGCATTTGCTCTACAACTTTATCATGCTCAATGTCATTCAGCATCCGCCGCCACTTATCAAAATTCTCCAGCAACTCGCCTAACACTTTGCCAGCCTTCGTCGCCAGCCCACCATTTTGCGTCATCTGCTTGGTTGATTCATATAGCGAAAGCCCCTGATCGCGAGAGTTGCGATATAGCACCTCCAGCGTCGACTTTCCAATTCCACGCTTTGGCGTGTTTATAATCCGCTCCAGCGCCAAGTCATGATGCGGCTGCATCAGCACATGCACATAGGCAATCGCGTCACGAATTTCGGCACGTTCATAGAAACGCAGGCCGCCCACAACTTTATATGGAATGTTCAGCGTGAGGAACCGCTCCTCAAACGCACGGGTCTGGAAACCTGCACGAACTAGCACCGAAAACTGGCTGAGGCTGTGCGCTTCACGCGTCAAACTACCACTCATCGCCTCAATCTCATTAGCCACAAACTTGGCCTCTTCATCTCCGTCCCACAAAAACTTCACGCGCAGCTCTTCACCGTCGGTGGAAGCCGTGTGCAGCGTTTTTCCAATCCGCCCTTTATTATTCGCAATCAGCGTAGAAGCGGCGGCCAGAATATGATGCGTGGAGCGATAATTCTCCTCCAACTTCACCGTATGCGCGCTCGGAAAATCTTTACTGAACCGCAGAATATTGCCCACCTCCGCACCGCGCCAGCTATAGATACTCTGGTCGTCATCGCCCACACAGCATATATTCCCACTCGCCTGCGCCAGCAAACGCAGCCACATATATTGCGCCACGTTCGTATCCTGATACTCATCCACCAGCACATATTTGAAAAAGCCGTGATATGTCGCCAGCACGTCTGGATGCTTTTGGAACATAGTGAGGCAATGCAGCAGCAAATCCCCAAAATCCATCGCATTAATCGCCTTCAGTCGGCGTTGATATGTGCCGTATAATTCCGTAATCTTTCCATCCGCAAACTCGCCCGAAAAGCCCTGCTGCACTTGGTCGGGGTTCCACGCCTTATCCTTATAGCCCTGAATAATACTCATCAGAATCTTCGGCGTATGCTTCTTCGGATCAACGCCCGCTTCGATCATAATTTTCTTGAGCAGGCGAATCTGATCTTCGGAATCAAGAATCGTGAAATTGCTTTGAAAGCCCATCACCTCTGCATGTCGGCGCAGAATTTTTGCGCAAATGCTGTGGAAAGTACCGAGCCACATGCCAGAAACATCATGCTCCAACATGCTCGCCACACGCTCCTTCATCTCACGCGCCGCCTTGTTAGTGAAGGTCACCGCCAAAATTTGGTTAGGATATGCCAACCCCTGCGTAATAATATGCGCAATCCGCGTTGTTAGCACCCGAGTCTTCCCCGTCCCTGCACCCGCCAGCACCAGCAGCGCGCCATCAGTCGTTTCCACAGCTTCCAGCTGCGGCTGGTTAAGGTTGGCGAGATATGAAGGCGTTGCGTGATTATCGGCAGAATTTTGATGCATATTATATGTATAGGGGTATTGAAAAAGATTACAACGCATTTAGTGATTCAAGAATCAAGAGCAATGTTTTTGCTTTCTTATTCAGATAATCTATAAATTATCTATGAAACTAAAACGCATAATCAAAGCAGCCATAATAATCACCATAGCCTGCATATTCATCTTTGGCATTATGCCAGCTATGATTCTGCCAAAACTCAACATCGGATCAGATGCTGGATATTGGGGAACTACCGTGCCAGTATCAGAGATCCGCTGCACATGCTACGGCATAAAATACAACCCAGAAGGTAATATGTTAGGAGCACAACACCTCAAATGTTTCGGCTATCGCCCAATTGATAGTTGCAAACCAATCAAGATAAGTGATAGTGACTTCCAAAATTATATAGAAAGGATAAAAAACAATGCGCCCAGATAATAGAAAAAATGACGAGTTGAGAAAAATTGAGCTGATTGAAGGGTTCGCGCCGCAAGCGGAGGGTTCTTGCTTGGTGAAATGTGGGAACACGCATGTGCTTTGCACCGCGTCGGTTAGCAAAGACGTGCCGCGCTGGTTGCGGGGTAAAAACAAAGGCTGGGTAACGGCGGAATATGGCATGTTGCCGCGCTCAACAAATGAGCGTATGGACCGCGAAGCAAAACGTGGCCAAGGCGGACGCACGCAAGAAATTCAACGCCTAATCGCCCGCAGCCTTCGCGCCGTGGTGGATATGAAAGCACTAGGAGAGCGCCAAATCATCGTTGATTGCGACGTTCTCCAAGCCGATGGCGGCACCCGCACAGCCTCCATCACCGGCGGCTATGTTGCATTGAAGCAAGCCATCCAGTTCCTAATCAACTCTGGCCAACTAAAAACCAGCCCGCTGACAGACTCAGTGGCCGCCATCTCATGCGGAATATATAAAGGCAACGCAGTGCTGGACTTGAACTACCCAGAAGACTCAAACGCCGCCGTAGACAGCAACTTCGTAATTACAGGCCGTGGGAAATTGGTGGAGATTCAAGGGACTGCGGAAGAAGAGCCGTTTTCAGAAGAGGAGTTCTTGGAGATGTTGCAGCTGGCGAAAAAAGGCTGTTCGGAATTGACGATCGCGCAGAATCGGATTATTATTAAGTAGGCTAGCAAAATGAAAAAACTCCTAGTCGCATCGCATAACCAAGGCAAAGTTCGGGAACTTCGTGAGCTGCTTGAGCCGTTTGGGGTTGAGACTGTTTCCGCGGCGGAATTTGATCTGCCCGAACCAGAGGAAACTGAGCCAACATTTTCTGGCAATGCGCGCCTAAAATCCGTAGCAGCAGCAACGGCCAGTGGCTTGCCTGCACTTTCTGATGACAGCGGCTTGTGCGTTGTTGACCTTGACGGACAGCCGGGGATATATTCCGCGCGTTGGGGCGGCGAGGCAAAAGATTTCGCCATGGCCGCTGAGCGTATCAAACGTGAGCTTAAAGAGAAAAATGTTGAGCCACAGGGGGCAGCGGCCTATTTCATCTGCGTCCTCTCTCTCGCCCAACCTGACGGAAGCTCCATCGAATTTGAGGGGCGCATTGACGGCACACTCACCTTCCCCGCCCGCGGTAAAGACGGCTTTGGCTATGATCCAATCTTCATACCGAGCCATGATGAACGAACTTTCGGCGAAATGACGCAATTAGAAAAAAATCAACGCAATCATCGTGCAGATGCATTTGACAAGTTCAAGGCATATCTGCTAGAAACTGCCGCATGACATACACAGCAGAAAAAACGGCTCTAATTTTCCCTGGCCAAGGATCACAAAAAATCGGGATGGGCAAAGATATTGCCGATGCATTCCCTGAAGCAAAAGCAGTCTTCCAAGAGGTTGACGATGCAATTGGCAAAAACCTTTCCGCCATCATCTTTGGCGGCGAGCAGGAAGATTTGAACCT
>JALZVI010000363.1 GCA_023301015.1 Rickettsiales bacterium
GTTCTCAATTTTTAGCTCATTCAAAATCTGCGCTGCAGCAGCCGCTTCCTCGGAAGATTCATGGCGCATGCTGTGGTCAACAATGAGCGCTACAATTTCTGTTTCCTGCGCGGCCACCCATGCCAAGCACATGCTGTCAATTCCGCCAGAGCAGGCGATTGCTAGTTTGTTGAAATTGAAATTCGCGAGAATCTTTGCCATTATTTTTTCGGCTTAGTTTTCTTCTTCAGCTCCGCAAAAAACTTCTTATCTTCAGCAAAAACCAAATTAGCGCGCACCAAATGCAACATCACTCGCAGCTGCTTGGGAATTTTCACATAGTCTTTTTCCGTCGTCACAGCAATTGCACGCTTGTCCGTGGCGCTGCCCAAAATCTTCTTTAAATCTTCTTCGCCATAAAGATGATGATCTGGGAAGCTGAGTTCGTCGACAATTTTCAGGCCTTTTGCACGGAGCGAGTCATAAAATTTATTCGGACGGGCAATGGCGCAGAAGGCCACAACTTCTTCGGCTTGCAAAAACTCATCATATTGAATTTCCAAATCTGCTGAGAATTTTGGAATTTTAAATTCGGGTAGTTTGATCTTTTCTTCTCCAATCACCACCATGCAATCAGCGCGTTCAAGGCCAACTTCAATTGGTTCTCGCAATGGTCCCGCAGGAATAACTCTGCTATTTCCGAAGCCATATCCGCCATCAACAACCACGATGGAGAAATCTTTTTTCAAGCTCGGGTTTTGGAAGCCGTCGTCCATAATCATAATTTCAGCGCCATCTTTTTGCGCCAATTTCGCAGTTACTCCGCGGTCTTTGCCAACCCATGTCGGTGCGGTTTCTGAGAGCAAAACAGCCTCATCACCATATTTTACGCAATCGTCCGACTCGACCTTTTGTGCCGTTTCTACTTCGCCCGCATAGTTGCTGCACAAGAAATGCACGGCCACGCCATCTGCAATTAGCTGCTTTGCGATGTGCAGTGCAACGGGAGTTTTGCCAGCGCCACCAGCAACCAAGTTGCCGATGCAAATGACAGGAACTTTTGCTTTATATGGCTTTGTTTCAGACAAGCGTTTTGCTGTTTTGGAAGCGTAGATTTTTGAAAATGGTGAAAGCGCTTTGGCGCAAATTCCATTTTTCTGCCAAAACTGAGGGGCTTTCATTTTCATAGATATGTCTCAATTTCTTCAATGATATTCGGTAAAATCTCACCGCGTTTTTCCACATGCTTTTTTGCCATGCGTGCCATTGCGATGCGCTTTTGCGGGTTGCTCCATAGCTCATACACTGCTGCCGAAAGCTCTGTGGCATCTTCAACCACACCAACTGCGACGGCCTTTTCAAACTCGAGCATAATTTCGGAGAAGTTGAACATATTTGGCCCAGTGAGAATCGCGCTGTCAAGATGCGCGGCTTCAATTGGATTATGCCCACCATGTTCAACCAGCGATCCGCCAACGAATACGATTGGGGCAAGGCGATAGAAAATTCCCAGCTCGCCAATTGAGTCGGCGATGTAGATGTCGGTGTCTTCAGCAATGCGCTCATTCAGCGAACGGGTGGCAACATTCAGCCCGTGCGGAATTGAGGCACGAATTTCTCGTGCGCGTTGCGGGTGGCGCGGCACGATGATGGTTAGCACGGAATACATACGCTCTTTAATCTTCAAATGCGCTTTCACAATTTCATCTTCTTCGCCCGGATGCGTACTCGCCGCAACCCATACAAAGCGCTTGCCGATGGTTTCTTGCAGATGCTCCAGCTCTTTCGCGTCATATGGCAAAGGCGGCGCGCCATATTTGAGATTGCCCAAATATTTCACACGTCTTGCACCAAGCTCTTGCAGCTTGCGGGCATCTTCGCGGCTTTGTGGAAGTGTTAGGTCAAAGCATCCGAGAATATCTTTCGCGGTGCGCTTATATTTTGACCATTTCTCGAATGATTCATCCGACACGCGGCCGTTGAGAAGCACCATTGGGCAGCCCCATTCTTTTGTCGCGAAAATTAGGTTTGGCCAGAATTCGCTTTCCACCCAAATCGCCAAATCTGGCTGCCAATAGTCGATGAATTCTTCAACATATTCTGGCTTGTCGATTGGTACAAACTGGTGAAATGCACGTTGGGGCAGGCGGCGCTCCATGAAATCAGCCGAGGTGATTGTGCCAGTTGTGACCATCACCTGAATCCATGCATTGCCTTGCAGCATTTCTTCAATCAGTGGCAACACGGAGGCAGATTCGCCCACGCTGGCGCAATGGAACCAAACAAGTTTGCCGTTTGAACGTGGTAAGCTAGGCACACCGAGGCGTTCATCGAAGCGCGCGAGGTCTTCTTTGCCATCTTTTTTGCGTCGCCACATATATAGCTCAATCAGCGGATAGCCGAACTTCCACAAAAGCCTATACAGTCTTAAAAGCATTGTCTGCCTCATCGGTTAGCTTGTTTAGTGCGGTCTCCAACTCATCGGCTGATTCAAATTTTTTAGCCTCGCCCATCATAAAAATACCTTTGCTGAAAAGCTTGGGAATCATCAGTTTGTCCCAACTATTCACGGTTTTAAATCTACTACATGAAAATGTAACAGGAATGATGGGAATATCCAGTTTTTTAGCGATTTCAATGCTTAAACCGCTCACTTTTCTTGCAGGTCCGCGTGGCCCATCGGGAGTGATTGCTAGCATTTCCTTGCGCTTTATTGCTCGCAAAATCTCACGAATGGCTGAAAGGCCGCCCTTTGAAGTTGAGCCCTCAATAATGCCGATATTAAAGCGCTTTTGAATGCTCGCAAGCAAGCGGCCATCGGAGTGCTTGGAGATTAGCGAATTGGTTTTCACGGTTTTGGGAATATAGAGTGGTGTCATGAATAAGCGGCCGTGCCATAGGCAGAACATCACTGGTTGTTCGCCGTCCTTATTTGCGGCCACGAAGTTCTCGATCCCACGCTGCTCAACCCGCATTGTGAGGCCGACAAGGCGGACATAGTTGGCCACCAGAAAACCTGCTGTTTGCACGGCAAAATCTGACTTTAGAAACTTTTTAATATGGCGCTTAATTTTCATCTAATACAATTTGAAATATATAATTATTAGATATAGTATATTTGCATGGGATTTTCTACTGGTAATAGTGGTGGCGGAAGAAGTGGTAGACGCCGCAGCGCTCGCATGAGTGAAATTAACATCACGCCGATGGTAGATGTGATGCTGGTGCTGCTCGTGATTTTCATGGTGACAGCGCCAATGATTACGGCTGGAGTGAATGTTGACCTGCCTGATACATCTGCCGAAGCCTCACGAAGCGACCAAGATCCGCTGGAAATCTCGGTGGATAAGCAGGGCAAGGTATATGTTGCTGGCGCAGAGGTGACGATGACTGCTTTGCCGTTGAAGCTTTCTGCAATTAATGAGAATGACCCGAACAAGCTTGTGTATCTGAAGGGCGATAAAGCCGTTCCCTATGGCCGTTTTGCGGAAGTTATGGGCGAAGTGAACGCCGCGGGCTTCAAGCGCTTGAGCATCTTGACAGGCGTTAAATAGTTAACTGTCATTAAATTTTCACAATTGTTTGCTATTTTTGTCTTATGACAGAGTTAAGGCAAAATGGAATAGTTGGTGTAGCTATGGTTATGAACGCCCTAATGAAAGGCGTTGATAGGAAGCTGCATGATCATTTGTCGGAAGATTTTGGTAAATTCCATCAAATGTGGGGTGTTGCCCGTGAAAATGAAATCGCTGAAGGTGTTCAGGGAGAAAAAGAATCAAGTTCAGTTGAAACTAAAGAAGCCATGCTGGAAGTTATTTACGATATTCGTGAAAAGACCCATGCCCATGAGAAGGGAAGTGCTGAGGCCTTGGGGCTTATAGACAGGGCGAAGAATGAATTGATAGAGTCTATTGAAGCTTCTGGCGAGCTAACTGGTGGATATCAAACAAAATGGCAGGATATGCTCAGAGCTTCAAGAAATGAGATAGCTCGAGACGACGTTGCTAGTGAAAACTACAGATAAAAAAAGCGGGCTAGAAATTAATCTAACCCGCTTCTAATTTCTTCAAATCAAGCTAACTCTTAGCTAGCTATATCCTCAATGTCATCGGCTGCTTTTCGTGCAGCTTCTGCTTCGGCAGCGCGTTCATCTTCAACCACATTGTCACGCTCTTGCGCAACTTTACGGATTTGTTTGATGTATGCTCCCGTTCCTGCTGGAATTAGGCGTCCAACAATCACGTTCTCTTTCAAGCCGCGCAATTTGTCAACCTTACCCGCAACAGATGCTTCAGTAAGCACACGCGTTGTTTCTTGGAAAGACGCCGCAGAGATGAATGAACGAGTCTGCAATGACGCTTTGGTGATTCCTTGCAGAACCAACTCAGCAGCAGCAGGTTTGTAACCCTCTTTTTCTGCCTTCTCATTCAACTCTTCAAACTCTTCACGATCAAGAAGCTGACCACGTTGCAATGTTGTTTCACCAGTGTCAGTAACTTCAACTTTTTGTAGCATCTGACGGATGATAACTTCGATATGCTTATCATTCGTGCGCACACCTTGCAGGCGATAAACTTGCTGAATTTCTTGAACAAGATATTTCGCCAAAGCCTCAATACCCATCACTTTCAGGATATCATGTGGAACTGGGTTACCTTCGAGAAGAAGATCACCTTTTTCAACATTATCACCTTCATTAACAGCCAAATGACGACCTTTAGGAATCATATATTCCATTGGTTCTGCATCGCCCTCTGGAGTGATGATTACGCGACGTTTTGTTTTGTAATCCTTTCCAAACTCAACACGGCCTGTGATTTCTGCGATAATCGCATGATCTTTTGGCTTACGAGCTTCAAACAATTCAGCAACACGTGGAAGACCACCGGTAATATCACGGTTTTTCGAACCTTCTTTTGGAATTTTCGCCAAAACGTCACCAGCATGAATTTCTTGCCCGTCATTCACGTTCATAATCGCTTCAGTCGGTAGGAAATAACGTGCTTCCAAGCCATTCGCTAGCATCTGAATTTCGCCTTTGTCATCTAGCAATGTAATGCGTGGACGCAAGTCAGCACCACGTGCTTGTTGCTTCCAATCCGTAATAACTTTGTTAGACAAGCCAGTTGCTTCATCAGTGATTTCACGAAGTGACACACCAGAAACAAGATCGCGATATGCAGCAAAACCTGATTTCTCAGTGATGATAGGGATTGTAAACGGATCCCAATCAGCCAGCTTGTCGCCAACTTTCACTTTTGAGCCATTATCAACTGCAAGCTTAGCACCGTAAGGAACTTTGAAGGTTGCGCGCTCATTGCCTTTGGCATCTGAAACACGAACTTCGCATGAACGACTCATCACGATGTGGTTGCCTTCTGAATTTTCCACAACATTGCGGTTCAGAATTTCAATCACACCTTCATGAGTTGATTCTGCACTTGAAACTTCAGCAGAACGCTGCGCAGCACCACCAATATGGAAGGTACGCATTGTAAGCTGTGTTCCAGGCTCACCAATTGACTGAGCAGCAATAACACCAACTGCTTCGCCAATATTCACCGCTGTTCCGCGCGCCAAGTCACGTCCGTAACAAGTTGCACAAACGCCGCCTTTGGTTTCGCATGTTAGCACAGAGCGGATCATCAATGTTTCAATACCAGCTGCTTCAAGAGCATCCACCATCGCTTCATCCATAATCTCACCAGCTTTCACAATCACAACATCTGTTGCCGGGTGCTTGATATCTTTTGTAGAAGTTCTTCCCAAGATAATATCGCGCAATGGCTCAATCACGTTGCTGCCATCGACCATAGCTTTCGCCAAGATGCCTTTGTCAGTTCCACAATCTTGCGTGATAATCACGCAATCTTGAGCAACATCAACCAAACGACGTGTCAGGTAACCAGAGTTCGCAGTTTTAAGCGCCGTATCGGCCAAACCTTTACGAGCCCCATGGGTCGAGTTAAAGTATTCCAAAACGCTCAAACCTTCCTTAAAGTTTGAGATAATTGGAGTTTCAATAATCTCACCATTCGGCTTAGCCATCAAACCACGCATACCCGCAAGCTGCTTAATTTGGGCAGCAGAACCACGAGCACCTGAATGTGCCATCATGAAGATAGAGTTGACTTTATTCTCACCATTGCCATCGCCAATTTTTGAGATTCCGTCCATCATTTCACGCGCAACTGTATCAGTACATTGCGACCAAGCGTCGACAACTTTGTTGTACTTCTCACCAGCCGTAATCAGACCTTCAGAATATTGCTTCTCAAATTCTTCAACTTGCGCCAAAGATTCCGCAATTAGACGCTCTTTCGCAGGAGGAATAACCATGTCATTCTTACCGATTGAAATACCCGCCAACGCAGCGTGCTTAAAGCCTATAGACATCAAGTGATCGGCAAAAATTACCGTCGCTTTGTTGCCTGTGAAGCGATAAACCGTGTCGATCACGCTAGAAATTTCTTTCTTAGTCAAAAGCTTGTTCACTGTTGAGAAAGGAACTTGCTTATGCTCAGGAAGAAGTTTGCCAAGAAGCACACGACCTGGGCAAGTTTCTACCAATTTGTAGAAAACCTTTCCTTCTTCATCAAAATGCTTCACGCGGCATCTGATTTTTGACTGCAATGTTACAATCTTACGATCCAGTGCATATTCAATTTCGTCAACGCCAGAGAAAGCCATGCCTTCACCAATTTCGCCGTCAACTTCCATTGTCATATAATACAGACCCAAGATCATATCTTGTGACGGTACAATAATCGGCTCACCGTTTGACGGTGATAGGATGTTGTTTGATGACATCATCAAAACGCGTGTTTCAAGCTGAGCTTCCAATGAAAGCGGCACATGAACAGCCATTTGATCGCCATCGAAATCGGCGTTAAAAGCTGTACATACAAGCGGATGCAAGTTTAAGGCCTTTCCTTCAATCAACACAGGTTCAAATGCTTGAATCCCTAGTCTATGGAGAGTTGGCGCGCGGTTCAACATCACTGGATGCTCACGAATCACGTCAGCCAAAATGTCCCAAACTTCTGGGCGTTCTGACTCAACGATTTTCTTCGCAGCCTTAATTGTTGTCGCAATACCGTAAAGTTCTAGCTTCGCATAAATAAACGGCTTGAACAGCTCAAGAGCCATCTTTTTCGGCAAACCACATTGGTGCAATTTCAACTCAGGACCAACAGTAATTACTGAACGACCAGAATAATCCACACGCTTACCAAGCAAGTTTTGACGGAAACGCCCTTGCTTACCTTTCAACATGTCTGAAAGTGATTTGAACGGACGCTTAGAAGGGCCAGTAATCACACGGCCACGACGACCATTATCAAACAACGCATCAACAGCTTCTTGCAGCATACGTTTTTCGTTACGAATAATAATATCAGGTGCTTTCAGCTCCAACAAACGCTTGAGGCGGTTGTTACGGTTGATAACACGACGATACAAATCGTTCAAATCTGACGTTGCAAAACGACCACCATCCAAAGGCACCAACGGGCGCAACTCAGGTGGAATCACTGGACATACATCAAGCACCATCCACTCAGGACGGTTGCCAGAATCTAGGAAATCTTCAACAAGCTTCAAGCGCTTAACAAGCTTCTTATGCTTCGCTTCAGATTTTGTCTCACCAATTTCTGCACGAGTCTCAACCTTGATCTCTTCCAAGTTCAAGTTGTTGAGCATGTCTTTCACAGCTTCTGCGCCAATTCCGGCTTTGAATGAATCAGCACCATACTGGTCTTGAGCATCCATAATTTGCTCTTCAGAAAGCAACTCACCCACTTCAAACGGAGAAAGGCCAGCGTCTGTCACAATATATGCTTCAAAATATAGAACCTTCTCAACATTCTTCAATGTGATGTCCAAAAGCGTTGCGATACGTGATGGCAATGACTTCAAGAACCAGATGTGAGCAACCGGAGCTGCAAGTTCAATATGTCCCATGCGCTCACGACGCACTTTTGATGTAGTAACTTCAACGCCACATTTTTCGCAAACAATGCCGCGATACTTCATGCGCTTATATTTCCCGCATAGGCATTCATAATCCTTGATAGGGCCAAAAATACGCGCGCAGAATAGACCATCTTTTTCTGGTTTGAATGTGCGGTAATTGATGGTTTCCGGCTTTTTCACTTCACCATAAGACCAAGAGCGAATCTGCTCAGGGCTGGCAATAGAGATTCTGATCAAGTCAAAATCATTAGTGTTTTGCTTTTGTTGTCCAAAAAGGTTCATTACATCTTGCATTTTTTCTAGTTCCTAGTTTGCTAGTCGTTATAATTTTTGAAATTAGGAGGCTGGTTTTCCCAGCCTCCTGTAATTTCACTATGCCGCTTCTTGGCCATCATCGTCACCTAAATCTAGTGGTGGTTCTGTTGGCTCTTCTGGCGTTACATCTTCCATTGTTTCTTCAAGCTCAACGTTTAAACTCAAACCGCGAAGTTCTTTCACGATCACGTTGAAGCTTTCTGGAATACCTGGTTCAAATGTTTGGTCGCCACGAACGATTGATTCATAAACCTTCGTTCTACCCACAACATCATCAGACTTAACAGTCAAAATCTCTTGCAGAGTATGCGCCGCACCGTATGCCTGAAGTGCCCAGCACTCCATCTCACCAAAGCGCTGTCCACCGAAGTGAGACTTACCACCAAGTGGCTGCTGTGTAACTAGTGAGTACGGCCCAATTGAACGAGCATGGATTTTATCATCAACCAAATGATGAAGTTTGAGCATGTAAACATAACCAACTGTCACTTTGCGATCAAATGGCTCACCTGTGAGACCATCATACAAAGTCATCTGGCCAGAAGTGCTGATTCCTGCTTTTGTCAAGCAAGCGTCAATATCTTCTTCCTTAGCACCATCAAACGCAGGCGTTGCCATTGGCACAGCTTTGCGCAAGTTGCGAGCCAATTCTTCCAGCTCTTTGCCTTTTAGCTTCTCAACTTCAGCACGCTGCTCTTCACGATAGTAATTGCTTACAATCTCTTTGCGCAACGCTTCTTCCTTGATTCCACCAGCTTTATATTCGTCATAAGCTTCACCAACTTGTTTACCCAAGCCAGCAGATGCCCAACCAAGATGAATTTCCATCACCTGACCAATATTCATCCGTGAAGGAACACCAAGAGGGTTCAACACGATGTCAGCAGGAGTTCCATCTTCCAAATATGGCATGTCTTCGATAGGAACAATGCGTGAAATCACACCTTTGTTACCATGACGACCCGCCATTTTATCACCTGGTTGAAGCTTACGCTTTACAGCAACAAACACTTTTACAACTTTCAAAACACCAGTTGGCAAATCATCACCAGCTTGAACTTTCTCAACTTTCGCTGCAAAACGCTCTTCAACTGCAGATGTGCGTTCAGTGTGTAGCTTTTTCAAGCCTTCAAGCTCTGTCATAACTTCTTGATCGTCGATCACAAAGTCAAACCATTTGCTTTTCGGAGTTTCTTCCAAAAGCTTAGCTTCAATTTTTGAACCGGCCTTAAAGCCTTTTGGTCCGCCAATTGCTTCCCTGCCTTCCAAAAGCTCTTCCATCTGCGTGAATGTGAAGCGATCAATAATTGCGCGCTCATCTTCTTTATCTTTACGCAAAATCTCAATTTGCTCACGCTCAATTTGCAGCGCACGCTCATCTTTTTCCACACCGCGGCGAGAATATACACGAACATCAACAATTGTTCCTGCAACACCTGGTGGCAAACGTAGTGACGAATCACGAACGTCAGCAGCTTTTTCACCAAAGATCGCACGAAGCAATTTCTCTTCAGGAGTAACTGGAGATTCTGATTTTGGAGTAACCTTACCGACCATGATGTCGCCAGGGTTAACTTCAGCACCAACGTGAACCACACCAACTTCATCCAAGTGACGAAGAGACTCTTCACCAACATTTGGAATATCGCGAGTAATATCTTCGGGCCCAAGTTTTGTATCGCGAGCAACAACTTCAAACTCTTCAATATGAATCGAAGTATAAACATCGTCAGTTACAATACGCTCAGAGATTAGGATGGAATCCTCAAAGTTGTACCCGTTCCAAGGCATAAATGCGCAAAGAACGTTTTTACCCAAGGCCAATTCACCCATGTCAGTTGATGTACCGTCACCGATAATATCACCAGCTTTCACTTCATCACCAACACGCACAAGCGGCTTTTGGTTAATACAAGTATTTTGGTTTGAACGCTGATATTTTTGCAATGTATAGATATCAACAGCGGGAGTTGAGTTTTTCTTCGATGTTTTTGTACGTACAACAATTCTTGTGGCATCAACTTGGTCAATAACACCGTCATTCTTGGCAATTACAGTTACACCAGAATCTTTCGCAACAACGCTTTCCATGCCAGTTCCAACAAATGGAGCTTCTGCGCGGAGCAGGGGCACGGCTTGACGTTGCATGTTCGATCCCATCAAGGCACGGTTCGCATCATCATTTTCTAGGAAAGGAATGAGCGACGCCGCAACAGAAACTAACTGCTTTGGTGAAACATCAATATAGTCAATATCTTCAGGTTGAGACAATGTGAACTCACCCTTGCGACGAGCAGAAACTAGAGCTTCTGTAAACTTACCCTTCTTATCTTGAGGAGCAGTTGCCTGCGCAATCGTATACTTCCCCTCTTCAATCGCTGAAAGATACTCAACTTCATCAGTCACAACAGAATCTACAACTTTACGATATGGAGTATCGATAAAGCCATATTTGTTGATTTTGGCATATGTTGCCAATGAGTTGATAAGACCAATATTCGGACCCTCAGGAGTTTCAATCGGGCAGATACGGCCATAATGCGTCAGATGAACATCACGAACTTCAAAACCAGCGCGCTCACGTGTCAGACCACCGGGCCCAAGAGCAGACAAACGACGCTTATGCGTAATTTCTGAAAGTGGGTTGGTTTGATCCATAAACTGCGAAAGCTGTGAACCACCGAAGAATTCCTTGATCGTCGCAGCCAATGGCTTTGAGTTGATCAAATCTTGCGGCATTTTTGTGTCGATATCTTCAGCAGACATCTTCTCTGTCACAGCACGTTCCATACGTAGCAAACCTACGCGGAATTGGTTTGCCATAAGCTCACCAACTGAACGGATACGACGGTTACCCAAATGATCAATATCATCAACATCATCAAAACCATCTTTGATCGAGATCAAAGTGCGAACTGATTGAATAATATCATCTTTTGTCAGAGTCGTTTTCTTCTCTTCTTTCTTGTCCCAACGCGCATTCATCTTCATGCGGCCAACGTCTGAAAGGTCATAGCGATCTTCAACGAAGAACAGATTCTCGAACAATATTTCCGCAGCTTCAACTGTAGGCGGCTCGCCCGGACGCATAACTTTATAAATATCAATCAGCGCATCGCCTTTTGATTGGTTTTTGTCAGCAACAATTGTGTCACGCAAATATGATCCAACTTTCACATTATCAATGTTCAATGTCGGGATTTCTTTCGTGCCATTTGCGATCAACTCTTCAATTGATGCTTCAGTCAGCTCATCGCCAGCTTCAACAAAAATCTCGCCAGTTTCTTGGTTCACAATATCTTCAGCAACATAGCGGCCAATCAGATCTTCTGACTGAACAAGCTGCTCTGTGAAGTCATCCTTAGCCAACTCACGAACAGTTTTTGCTGTGATCTTTGTTCCAACTTCAAGCTTTGTTTCGCCAGTTTTCGGATCGATCAAATCTTTATCAAGCTTCGCACCTTTCAAGCGCTCTGCGTTGAATGGAATTGTCCAACCTTTTTTGCCATGCACGCAAGAAACTTTGTCATAGAATGTTTCAAAGATTTCTGCTGTTTCCATGCCAAGGGCACGAAGCAAGCTTGTTGCATATAGCTTTCTACGGCGATCAATGCGGAAGAATAGCAAATCTTTTCCGTCAAATTCAAAATCCAACCATGAACCACGGTAAGGAATGATACGTGCGTTATATAGGAATTTACCTGATGAATGAGTTTTACCCTTATCATGGTCAAAGAACACACCTGGTGATCTATGCATCTGTGAAACAATCACACGCTCAGTTCCGTTAATAACAAACGTACCGTTGCGTGTCATCATAGGCACGTCGCCCATATACACATCTTGCTCTTTAATGTCTTTAATTTCACGCGTGCCAGCATCTTCGTCAACAATCCACACAATCATGCGAAGTGTTACATAAAGAGGGGCAGCGAAGTTGATACCACGCTGGCGTGACTCATCAACGTCATATTTCGGCTCACCGAAGCGGCTTGATACGAACTCTAGCGTTGCAGTGTCGTTGAAATCTTTAATAGGGAATACTGAGCTGAATACATCAAATAAACCGCTATCCTTGGCTTCAGTAGCTGTGCCTAAGAATTTGTCGTATGAATTTTTTTGAATTTCGATCAAATTTGGCAATTCAATCGCGTCATCTTTAATTTTTCCGAATTGATTACGGAGTCTTTTACGTGCAGTAAATGATAACATATTTGCTAGTCCCTAGTTCTAGTTGTTGTCTTTTGCTCAGCCAGTATGCTGGCTGAAGCTTTGAGGTTCAAAGTTGAATTTCAAACAAATAAAGCTCAAAGCGGGTAGGCAGTTTTTTCCAACGGATTAAGCCCGTGCGTTAGGAAATTAAATTCCTAACATGCACAGGCTTATAAATCCAATGACTGTCTTCTGTACTAGCTAAGCTTTACAGTTGCGCCAACAGCTTCAAGTTGCTTCTTGATTTCTTCAGCTTCGTCTTTCTTGATGCCTTCTTTCAAAGACTTAGGAGCAGCTTCAACCAAAGCTTTCGCTTCACCAAGGCCAAGACCCGTGATAGCACGAACTTCTTTAATCACTTTGATTTTCTCTCCGCCAACGGCTTCAAGAGTTACGTCAAATTCTGTCTTTTCTTCAGCAGCTTCTGCAGGGCCAGCAGCAGGTGCAGCAGCAACAGCAGCAGCGGCAGAAACGCCCCATGCTTCTTCAAGTTTCTTTGATAGGTCAGCAGCTTCTACAACAGTTAGTGTTGAAAGCTCTTCTACGATTTTTTCTAAGTTAGCAGCCATTATATTTATCCTTTAGTTGTTTAGTTTATTGTTTTTTGTAGTCATTTAGAAGCGGATACCCACATCCGCGTCCTAATCTTATTTTGCAGCATATGCGCCGAACACGCGTGCAAGTTGCCCTGCAGGTGCTTGCGTAACTGAAGCAAGTTTTTGTGCTGGTGCTTGTAGCAAACCAACAAGTTTCGCACGAAGCTCGTCAAGTGATGGCAATTTAGCCAGAGCTTGAATCCCTTCAACGTCCAACAGGTTCGCACCCATCGCGCCGCCCAAAATTACTAAATTCTCATTGTCATTAGCAAATTCAGACACCACTTTTGCCGGAGCAACTGGGTTTGTTGAATAGAAAATTGCAGTTTGACCCACAAAATGTTCTGTCAAAGACTCGTACTGAGTGTCTTTCAAGGCAAGGCGCACAAGAGTGTTTTTTGCAACTTTCATCACACCACCTTCAGCGCGCATTTTCTTACGCAAGTCAGTAATGTCATCAACATTCAAACCCTTGTAATGTGCAACCACTACAGTTTCCATGCCACCCAAATTCTCGTTTAAGCTTTGGATTAGTTCTTGTTTTTCAGTTCTGTTCATTACGCCGCCTCTAATGTTTTTACATCAACCGCAACACCAACGCCCATGGTTGATGTTAATGATGCTGATTTAATATAAACGCCTTTCATGCCGTTAGGCTTAGCCTTGTTCAGTGCGTCGATCAAAGTGTTGATGTTTTCTGCAAGAGCTTTTTCATCAAAGCTTGCTTTCCCGATCCCTGCATGAACAACGCCAGCTTTCTCTGCGCGGAACTCAACTTGACCAGCTTTTGCAGCTTTCACAGCAGCAGCAACGTCCATTGTCACAGTTCCAAGCTTTGGGTTAGGCATCAAGCCTTTTGGCCCCAATGCACGAGCAACTTTACCAATTGCGCCCATCTTATCAGGCGTTGCAATTACGCGGTCAAAGTCAAAATCACCTTTTTGCACTTTCTCAACAAATTCTTCTACGCCAACGAAGTCAGCTCCAGCTTTCTTTGCTTCTTCAGCTTTTTCGCCGTCTGCAACAACCGCAACTCTAATTGATTTACCAGTACCGTTTGGCATTCCAATCACGCCGCGAACAATTTGCGTTGTGTCTTTTGCATCAATTCCAAGATTTATTGAAATCTCAACAGTTTCATCAAATTTTGCGT
>JALZVI010000364.1 GCA_023301015.1 Rickettsiales bacterium
GTAATGCCAATGCCTTTGAGGCGCTCGGCTACCAAGGTGATCCCGATAAGCACCCCGTCGCGGCCGAGCTTCTTCGCTTTGTCGCGGGCGGAAAGAAGGGGACTGACATCGTCAGTCACTTCACCTCCGGGGTTTACGGTTGGCCCAAGGACGCCGTCGATGCCACTCTCGGAGCACTCCTCGCCAGTAGCCACCTGGTTGTAAGATTGATGGGAACCTCGTCGCTCTCTCCAACTTAACCCAACGAGATCTTGGTAAGGTCACCTTCCGGGCCGAGCATCCCGTGCTTTCAGCAGGTGAGAAGCTGCAAATCAGAAAGCTCTTCCAAGCACTCAGCCATCCCTTTAAGCCAAACGAAGAGCTGATCGCCGCCACTCTCTTTCTCCCAAAGCTGCGTGCTCTCGCGGCATCCACCGGAGGTCCAGCCCCTCTTCCCGAGGCTCCAGCTCCTCCTCTCCTGACCGAGTTGGAGAGCCTTGGCGGAAATGATCTCCTCCACCGTCTCTTCCTAGAAAAAGACACCCTCACCACCCACATTAAGACATGGCAGGCGACCGCTCAATCCTGCGCCCAGCGTCAGCCCGACTTTGCCCTCGCCGAGTCTCTTTATAAGCAGGCCATCGCAGGTCAACTCACCGAAGGCACTCAGGCCCGGGCGGATCTCGATGCCGTCATCGCCAGCCGGAACCTCCTCGACGATCCCTGCCCAGTCGCCCCCATCCTTAAGGACCTCGGCAGCGCCCTGCGTCAAAAAGTCCGCGCGGCTCACAAGGCCTACGAAAGTGCCATTGAAGCCGAGCACCAACGTCTTGAAGGAAACACCACCTGGATGGGATGTGATCCCAGTCAACGAAAGAGTCTCCTCCATGGGCAAAGTGTCCGCTCTCAAAGCGAACCCATCATTGGCTCCGAGGCAGAACTCCTCCGCGCCCTCCAAGTCTGCGATCTCCCGCGCTGGGATACGCTCAAGGCCGCGCTCCCACAGCAGTTCGACCAAGCCCTCACTCAGGCGATCAAACTCAGCGAACCCAAAGCACGCCGTCTCAGCATCCCCTCCGCCACCATCAAGACTCCAGAGGAACTCGAAGCTTGGCTTACCGCCCGCAGGAATGAGATCACCGAAGCTCTTAAGGATGGTCCTGTGATTCTCTAAGACCAAGTCAAGGAAGCGACTCTCCCAAATATCATGAAATTCAAAGGCATCACTCTTCTAGCCATCTTCCTCTTGGGTTCGCTCGGTCTCAACGTCTATCAGCACCTTCTTTTCGACAAGCTCTCGCAGTCACCAATCCCGGTCGCTCAGGAATCTTCCGTGGAGTCTCAGGATAGTGAAGCACAGGAGTTTGCCGGGAATATCTCGCTCACCAGCACCGATGAGCTTGCTAGTCATCTGGAGGCGATGAAGGCCGCTGAATCGATTGATGGGAAAGTGTCTCTTCTTGCTCAATCAAATGATTTCATCTTCCACCCTGACGATGAAGAAACTGCGGACCTCCTAATTTCCGAAGCGCTGGAGTATCTTAGGCGGGAGATTGTGTCGGAAGTTGCGAAACTTGATGGACAAGCGATTGCTGCCGGGAGTTCCAGAGAGGCTCTGGTCCTCTACGGTCGCGCGACCGCTCTCGTGCAGATGATCCCGGCTCCTTCTTTGACGGTTCAAGAATTAGAAGAGAGAGAGGTCCCTGAAAGTGAGGAAGAAGAGCCTGCGGAAGTGCGGATCACGATGGAGTATCTCGGTTCGCTGATGCAGGACCGTCAACGTCACCTACTCCGTATTCAGGACGTCAGCAAACTCCGCTACAATCAGTGGGCGAATGATCAAATTATTGAGGGTTTTAAGCAACTCGCCGACAAGCAAAGTAAACTGGACCCCTATGGTGAAGATCCAAAGATTATTGACGCGGTAGTTGGAGCTATCGGAGAGATTGATCCAGGGCATCTTGCGATGGCTACCGTCCCGCTTTACCAGGCCTTGGTCGCCGATACCAAGGAGACCCTGAACGAATGGCATTCCAATCACTTTACCAACCGCCTTTCTGATCCCTCCTTAAAACGCAAACATCCAAGTGACTTTTAAGATGCTCAGGATCGCCATTTTACTTTTTGTTTTGATTCTCAGCTCGCAAGGCCGTGAGCGATATCAACCGCTGAAGAACCTGAGCCACGAAACGGTTGCGGCAGCTCGCTACTCAAAGGTTTCCGGTCGCTCCACTCTCAATATAGCTAAGTATCAGGCTTGGAAACTGGAGACGGCAAAATCCCTGATTCAGCAGAGATACAAACGTTCGTGGAAGAATGGGACAAAGACCCAAATCGCCATTGCGTCAAAGCATCTCAGAGACCCTAGGGTGCTTGCTAAAACCCGGGGCCTCTACGCTGAAGAGTTCATGCTGTGGAAAAACCCCCACATGGCCAAGATTGCCAAGGAGAATGCCGCGCAACACGATCTGTATTACCGTCGCCAAGACGCACGCCAAAATACTTACGTCCAGGTGAAGACCTTGGGCTCGGGAAATCCAAAAGCCTACGCGCGGGAGATGAGGAAGGACTTTCTTTCTCAAAAGTTTGCTGTCCCGGACGATCACTATCAGCCCGTCCGAGATCATTGGAGGGAGCTGGGGCGGAGTGCCGAAACTAGGGGTGACGATCGCATGGCGAAGCGCGCTTACCGTCAGCGGAATCGAGTCACTCAAATCGGGGCCACTCTCGGCGAGCTGGATCGTTCGGTGAAGAGC
>JALZVI010000365.1 GCA_023301015.1 Rickettsiales bacterium
CCGATGCCCGGTTCGTAGGCGATTTCCACAATTGATGGGGAGGGGGCCGATAGCCCTGACCACTGCCAGACTTTACTGATCGTTGCTGCCTTCTTTTCGGCTGAGAAGCGAGTTGGGAAGAGGAAGAGAAGCCAAAGAAGTTCGGCAGCCAGCTGTTTGACTTCGCTGCTCCCTCCTCCGAGTTGCTTTTCGAGCTTTTGAATGAAATCAAGGTCCTTTTCCAAGTTGGGATTATCGGTGAAGAGTGCGCTGAACTCGTCGAGGGTTTCGGTGGTCCAAAGAGCGTTTTCAGTGAAAACGGACTTGTCAGAAAGGAGACAGGAATTCGCCCAAGTCTGGGCAGCGTCGAGGATGGATTGATGAGTGGTGGGGCGAGTTTGCATGGCTGAAGGAGGTGGTGAGATCAGGAACTGCTGTGCTTTTTCTGGAGTCTTAGGGTAAACATAGTATCCGTAGTCGTGGTAAGAGGGCGCATCGGCGACGTTTGAGAATACGGCTTCGAACTCCCGGCGAGTCATGGCATAGGTCCCCTCGCTAGTTTTAATGGTGAAGGTCTCATTGGGGTTTAAAGCGTCGATGATGGGCTTCTTAAAAACAAGCTGTGCGGAGCGATAGGTGGTGGGTATGGGTGTGGGGCGCTAGGTTTGTGATGATTCTTCTTTAGCTAAGTTTTGAGGAATGCCGACCAATGAGGTCATCATGAATTTGTAGATTTTGTCACCTCGATTTTCGATGAGTTGAGGCCAATCTTTTGAGTTGCGCCATTTTTGCATCTCGTTTTCAAAGGCTTGCTTTGTTTCAGCTGTGAAATATCGGGTGTAAGTCTTATCGCTTGGATGTTTGTTTCCGGCGGAAGAGTTTTCTCCAGTAGTTAGAAGTAGCAGATTTCCGAGTCCGTTGATGCATCTACCTACTGTGTTGAGATAGTCAGCTCTTACTGTATCGCTTAATTCGCGCTGGTCACCGATTTCATCTTTAGTCCATTCCCAGTTCCATTCCTGAGGTAAAATATGCTCAACTGATATCGTTCCTTTCATGACCTTTCGGAGGGATGCCTGCTGATTGGTCTCGAATTTATAAATAGCATAAATCATCTTATGCTTCCACCAATGGTATGCATTATTGAGAATGCTTGGTTGATTTTCGTGTAGGAATTCAGATACAATTTTTTGAAGATCTTTGGTTGTGTCACCTGATCGGAATCCATCTTTGAGTAATTCTTGTATCTTTCCGGAGATCAAATTCTTATCAGAATCAATTTGCGCGAAGAATCCAGGAAAGTCGTCTCGGTATGTCTTTCCATGGTAAGCGTTATGAAGATCTCGGGTGAAGAGAAGCTTCTCCCAATCAGCCAAGGTGCTTTTCGAGAGGTAAACTGAGTTCAAATCAGTTTTAAGGGGCTCCGATCGGCAAACGAGAAGGAAGAATTGTGTGCTGATTTCCTTTTCTAGAATCAAGACGTCTCCAACGAGTGAATCGGCTTGGTCCCATGTTGGCAAAGTCTTGCTGACAATGGTAACTGATTTTTTGAATTCTTGCGCGAGGTTTAGGGCGTAGATTAGACCTTCTGCACTCCCTTTTGGGCGCTTTTTATTTAAGTCGTGGTAATGAAGTTTCGTTTGAATATAAGAAGTTAATTTATCGGTCCCCGCGTTCAGATCAGGTTTGTTAAATTCATTATTCACTTTTTCACCGTCATCAATGACTCGGAGGTGGAGTGTTAGAAGTTGTTCCATCGTCATTTCCCCTCGGAAGCTTTCGACTGCAAGCATCTCCTCCATTCCGTAGATTTCCCCAAATTGAGTTTGGATTTTCTCCACGTTTAATTCTCCCTCGCTGTGAGTCTTACTGTTGTCGTAAACAAACTTCATCAGGAGAGCTTTGATCACTTCGAGGGTGGTCAAAGGCATGCCTCTTGTATTATGCATCTCGAAGATGTTAACCGCGACCGAAGGGTCTTTGGTAAGGTGTAGAGAGCAATTGGCTTGCATGACCGTGGTGATGTATTTGTCAATTGAGCCTGTTTCGAGTCTACCCTTTCTAAAGGCTTGCCGAAATTTGAGCAGAGCGATCATCATACGCCGTTGTGAAGATGTGAATGCATCTTGGTCGGAGTGTAATCTAATCGCGGCAAACAGTTCTTGGTCGGAAGGTGACTTCTTTTCGTCTAGCTGCGAGAAGGTCATGAAAAGCTCGCTCAGCTTGTTAATAATAATTTCAAAGGTCGCAGAATCATAGCTAACTGGTGAGAATTTTTCGATCAGCGAGAATGCTAGGTTGTTGTTAGAGTTCTGAGTTAGGTTACGGCAGACCAAAAGAAATAGGACGAAAATGGTGATTCGCTGTTGACCATCAACAATGCTCCAGTAGCCATCGTTTTCTTGTGTGATAAAGTGACCAAAGTAGTAGGTTGCATCTCTTTTACTGTAGTCTTCTAAGTCCGTGATAAAGTGTTCGATTTGCTTCTCTTTCCAAGAAAATGCTCGCTGGTAGTCTGGAATTTTCAGGGTTTTGGCTTCGTCGTCTGGAAAGAATAGGGAGTGGAAGGTTGGTGTTGATTCGTTTTCGGTCGTTTTCATGAGATGTGAAGTGATGCTGGCTGGTTATTAGAAAATGTCTCCCAGATTCGCACGAGGGCGAGGGTGTCGAGTTCGCAGTAGTCGAGGAGGTTTTGGCGGATTTCTTGGCGGCGCTTTTCGGTGGTTTCTGGGGTGATGGCTTCTTGGTAGGCTTGTTGGGCGAGGCTGCCGTCTTGGACTTCCTCT
>JALZVI010000366.1 GCA_023301015.1 Rickettsiales bacterium
ATCTGGTTGATATCGGCCCTGGTGCTGGTGTTCATGGTGGTAAGGTGATTGCTCAGGGAACGCCTGAAGAGGTGATGGCTTGTAAGGATAGCTTGACGGCGGCATATTTGCGTGGTGACAAAGAGATTGCTGTTCCTACAGAGCGTCGCAAGCTTAGCAAGATCAAGAATATTGAAATTATTGGTGCGCGTGGGAATAACTTGCAGGATGTTTCTGCGAAAATTCCGCTGGCGTCTTTCACTGCTGTGAGTGGTGTTTCGGGTGGTGGTAAATCAACGCTTGTGTTGCAGACTTTGTATAAAGGTGCGGCGAAGATGTTGAATAATGCTAAGGCAACTCCTGCTCCGCATGACAAAATCACTGGGCTAGAATTTATTGATAAGATTATTCAAATTGACCAGTCGCCAATTGGTAGAACTCCGCGTTCTAACCCAGCAACATATACAGGTGCATTCAACCATATTCGTGATTGGTTCACTGAGCTTCCAGAAGCGAAAGCGCGCGGCTATAAGGCTGGTCGCTTTAGCTTTAACGTGAAGGGCGGACGTTGCGAGGTTTGTCAGGGTGACGGCATGATTAAGATTGAAATGCATTTCCTTCCTGATGTTTATGTGAAATGTGAGGAATGCCAAGGGCAGCGCTATAATCGTGAGACTTTGGAAGTGAAATATAAGGGCAAGTCGATCTCTGACGTGTTGCGGATGACATCGGAAGATGCGTTGAAATTCTTTGATTCACACCCGCAGATTAAGGAAAAAATGCAGGCGTTGAACGAGGTTGGTTTGGGCTATATCTCTGTTGGGCAATCAGCAACCACACTTTCGGGTGGTGAGGCGCAGCGGATTAAATTGGCGAAGGAGCTTTCGCGTAAATCTACAGGGCGCACGCTATATATCTTGGATGAGCCAACAACTGGTTTGCATTCTCATGACATTGCTAAGCTTTTGCAGGTGTTGCATAAGCTAGTGGATGCGGGGAATACTGTGGTGGTGATTGAGCATAATTTGGATGTTATCAAAACAGCTGATTATGTGATTGATATTGGCCCACGTGGTGGTGATAAAGGTGGTCGCGTTGTGGCAACTGGAACGCCTGAAGAGGTGATTGAGGCTAAGGAAAGTGTGACGGGTGAGTATCTCAAGCGCGTGATGAAGCCTGCTGGAAAGCCGACTAAGGGTGGCAAGAAGGCTGCTTAAGCGCTTCTCTGCCCTTACTTAATCAATCTAACTGCTGCGCCATCTGTTAGGATGCCAGAGAAGATGTCGTCAAACACATCTCTTAGCTCGTCAGGGTTCTTGTTGTTATAGAAGTTCCCAGGTGTTGCGCATTGAGCGAAGCGGTTGTCAACGCCTCCTGCTTTGTCGCAAACTCCATCACTCACAGCACCAAAGTTTACATCAAAGTCGAACGTAATGGTGTGGATGGTTATGTCATCATTGGCTGTGGAAGTTCCATTGGTTTTGATGGCTGTGCAAAGATCTGTATATTCAGTATCTGTAACAGCTTCAACCGGCTGATATGCGTCACATACATTGAGTCTGCCTTGTCCAACACCGACCTCTGCGCTACCTGTACCACCCGATCTATCTTCACAGCCGTCATTGTCATACCCATCGCTGATGAGGATAATGTGCTTGAAGTTTTCGCTTGAAGGCAATTGTTCTGCTCCGCCAGTTCCGTCACGTGAAGATTTGTCTCCGCCAACATAGGTTTCATGCAGCGAGTTCGCATTCCATACATCCTGCCACTCATTGTTGATTGTGAACCATGCCCACATCAAGCCGTGGATGCTGGAGGTTTTGTGGTAAACAGACATGATCCGCGCCTTGTCAATTCTCTCAGCTTGGAAATCAACAATCTCATCTTCTGGCCGCGAATTCCCTGTGTTTAGAAGGGTTGTTGCTGTATATCGTTCCAATACATTGTTTAGGACGGTTATATCATTTGTCAGGGGTTGTACAGGGAATGACTCGTGAAGTTCTAAGCCTTTTCCATCATTTGTAATTCTATTGTCTGCATCTCTCCTGCCTCCATTGAATAAACTTCCAACTACACTTGGTCTAAGGATGCCATCGTCACCAACTTCAAGAGGCGCGCGCTCATCTGCAGCTGCTGCGATTGTATATTGATAGCAAACCATTTTTGCGAATTGATCTTCTGCGTCATCTGCTGATACTTGGTTGGTTGCTGGTGAGATGCTATGGTCGCTAATGAAGTCTTCCTCTGCGATATAATTCACAAGATTGTGGTAATTATCAAACGGTAGGAAGGATCTGTTCCTTGGGTTGCTAGTTACATCACTCAGTTTACTACTGCTCAGCGTTGGTATTCTGTTGAGCAACGGGCTGTAGTTTCTAGTGTCATAAAAGTTGTTATCATCTTGGTCGTCATTTAGAAAAAATGGGGTGTATGTGTTGTTGGTTGCGGTATAATCAAGATCTTTAATATATGTTTTCAGGTCTTGGCTAGTGTCATCGCCAGAGCCTGTCGTTTTTGTAATTCCTAATGGATAAAACTTGCTCCATGCGTTATCTGCAGGAGCTTCATTACCTGAAAAATCGGAGAATTGCAGGCCATCTAGGTCAATCGGATCGTCTTCTTGGGAAACAACCCCTCTGTTATTAAACGGATAAACATTCACGAAGCTTGTATAGGGCACGATGCTGGCAAAGGCAGTTGCTTCTTCTGAATCGTCAAAATATTTGTCTAGAACATAGTCCATTGCGTTTTGCAGAGAGGCTGCTTTTGTTTCGCCAAAGCTTGGGCAGTCATCTTGGGTAGGGTCGCTTGGTGGGCAGGCTTGGTTTTGACCGCTCCAATACATAGACTCGGTGAAGTCGAGCGCGAAGGCTACTTCGGTGTTTTGCAAAGTGCCAAGTTCGAACCCTGCGGTGGAGCTTGTGCAGGTTCTGGCTGTTTCTGGCGTTTCTCCGTCTTGCTGATGTCCAGCTGCTCGAGAAATATCCAAGTCTAGAGTGGCGCATGCGTCAACTTTTACGGTATATAATATTCTTCCAGCTAAGGTAGTTTCTTCGTCCATCGTGACGGTGAAGAGGTCGTCCGTGTCCATAAATTCTGAGTTGCTTTGGTCTTGATTAAAGTTGGTTTTGAATGATTCTTTTACATAATCACGCAAGACATCTTCACTTGGTCTGAAGTCTAGTGGGTTTTCAGTTTCACCAATTGCGTTGATTTTTCCATTTAGCCACATTTCTGCTCCAGAAAGTGCTGCCGCGTCAGTTGCGTTATAATTATGTGTATAGCTGGTTTGTGTCTGGTTAAGAC
>JALZVI010000367.1 GCA_023301015.1 Rickettsiales bacterium
TGAGAAAACCTCATTGATTTTCATTTTGCCATTCTCGCCGTCACGCGTCCATTCCCATTCGCCGCGAGTTGGTTGGCGTTTGCTGAATTCTAAGTGTTTTTGAGCCGCCAATTCTTCGATAGTTTTTGGCGCTCCATATTTTTCGATATAGCAAGGTGAGGTTGCTATCAACATTTCGCAATCGCATATCTTGCGAGCTATCATGCTGGAATCGCTTAGTTTTCCGATGTGCACAACCAAGTCGAATCCTTCTCGGATTACATCAACAGTGCCGCTGTCTAGATCTAGTTCAACATTAATTTCAGGGTATTCTAATACGAAATCGGCAATGGTGGGCGCCATGTGCATTGTGCCAAAAGCTAGTGGCGAGCATATGCGCAAGCGGCCGCTGGGGGTGTGACTCATGTTTTTGACAAGGTCTTCAGCTTCTTCCAAATCCTCGATGATGTTAACTGCGCGCGCGAAGAATTCTTCGCCAGCTTCTGTTAGGTGGATTTTGCGAGTGGTGCGGTTGAGAAGGCGCGCTTTTAGCAAGTCTTCCAAATTTTGCACGTGCTTGCTGACGGCAGATTTAGTGATATTCAGCGCCTCTGCAGCGCGGGAAAAGCTACCATGCTCTACAACTTTTACGAAAACTTCTATGCGTGAGAATTTATCCATGATTTATACCAAGTAATGGGCCCAAAACCAGTTGATGCAATACATCGCGAAGCGGACTAGGAGATATAGCACGAGCGGGGTGAGGTCAAAGCCGTTCATTTGTGGGAGATATGGGCGGATGCGGCGATAGGCTGGCTCGGTGAGACTGTGCAGGAACATGCCAATTTGCATCACAAGCGGTTGGTCGCGATTGACGATGTTGAAGCCAACTAGTAGGCTAAGAATGGCGCTTGCCACGATGAAAAATAGGTAAATTTCCAACACGGAATTTATTAGCCATAATATCGGGTTGTCCATTTTTCGTCCTATTGTTTTGTTTGCAGAAACAATATTGTGTTATGTGCGGATATTGTCAACTTCAAACTAACTCTATACAATGAATCCGATGAATAAATTTGGAATGAAATCGCTAGGATATGGACTAGGCTTGCGGGCTAAGCATTATGACTATGTTATTCAGAATAAGCCGAAGGTTGATTGGTTTGAGGTGATTTCTGAGAATTATATGAATACACGTGGCCGCCCGAGAGTTGCGCTGGATAAAATCCGTGCAGATTATCCGATTGTGATGCATGGCGTTTCAATGTCTATCGGCAGTTCTGATCCGCTGGATATGAGCTATTTGCAGCGCTTGAAAGACTTGGCGGCGGAGATTGAACCAGCTTGGATTTCTGATCATCTATGCTGGACTGGAATTCAGAAAAAGAACACGCATGACCTGCTGCCTGTGCCACTGACGGAGGAAACTTTGGCGCATGTGGTTGAACGCATCAAGCGCGTGCAAGATTTTATGGGGCGGCATGTTTTGCTGGAAAATCCATCCAGCTATCTCACATATCGCGCTGATGAAATTCCGGAATATGAGTTTATGGCGCGGATGGCGGAAGAGGCTGATTGTGCGCTGCTTTTGGATGCGAATAATATCTATGTCGCCAGCTTCAACCAGCGGCTTGATCCGTATGAATATATCAACGCGATTCCGATGGATAGGGTGGTTCAGGTTCATTTGGCGGGGCATATGAATAAGGGTACGCATATTGTCGACACGCATGATGGGCCCGTGATTCAGGATGTTTGGGATTTGTATAAATATATCACTAGGCGTGAAGGTTTTGCTGCGAGCACGATGGTGGAGTGGGATGATAAAATTCCCGAGTTCCCTGTTTTGGAGGCTGAAATTGCCAAGGCGCGCGAGTTTGCAGGCGCGGAGGTGAGTCAATCGGCGATCGCCAATGCTAAGCAGCGGAGCAGGTCGGCGAGTAATCATGGTATGCGGGAGCTGCATGAACATTTGCAGGGCGCGATTTTCTCCGGTGATGTGGCCGACGCAGCAACTTGGATTGAGCCAAAAGAAGGCTTTGCACCAGAGGCTCAGCTTGGGGTTTATGTGGAAGGATATCGTCTGCGTTTGAGGCAAATTATTGTTGGTGATTATGAGGTGACGGCGCATTATTTCGGTAAGGAAAAGATGCGTGAGCTGGTTGCTGAATATGTGGAAACGGTGCGCTCGCAAGATTATGATGTGGGGGCATATTCGGCGCAATTTACGGATTGGTTGCGAAAGCAAGATGTGGCAGATTTTGGCAAGGAGTTGGCGCGTCTAGAAAAAACTGTGTTTGCCTGTTTTGATATGGAAGAAAAGCCAGCGCTCAAGGTTGCTGATATGGGCGGGCTGGTGGCTGAAGATTTTGCGAGTATGAAATTCAAGCCTCGCGCGGCATCGGTGTTGGCGAAATTTGATGCGGATGTGAATGGGTATATGACCAACTTTTATGCTGGCGAAAAATGCGAAGAATCTTCTGGCGAGGTTTTTGTGATGGCATATGCGCATGGCGGCAAAGTTTATCGCGTGGCGCTGCGCCCGCAAGAATTTCAGATGCTAGAGCTGATGCGTGACGGCCGTGAAATTGGCGATGTGATGGAAGTAGTTGCTGCAAATTCTGAGATGGATGAGACTGCGCTGGCGGCGGAGATGCAAAGCTGGTTTTCGATGTGGCTGGGGAATGATTTGCTGGATGCTGATTTGTCAAAACCAGCGCTGTGACATTCTTTATATATTCGCACGTCTTAGAAAAAAGAGGTGACATGAAGCGATGTCCGACAAAAGCAAATACGCTATTGCGGATGTTATATACAAATTCATAATCTTTATCTTTTATCTTCCATCAGCCCGAAGCGAATGCTCTCCGCAATCGCATTGTAGGATGCGTCGATCACATTTTCTGAAACGCCGATTGTGCTCCAGCGGTTGCCTGCGCTGTCTTGTGTTTCGATCAGCACGCGGGTGATGGCTTGGGTGCCGCCGCTTGGGTTGATTATGCGGACTTTATAGTCGACCAATTTTGTCTCTTTCAACATTGGGTATGTGTCTTTCAGTGCAGCGCGGAGGGCTTTGTCGAGCGCGTTGACTGGGCCGTTTCCTTCAGCAACTGTCATTTTGTTTTCACCTCCAACTTCCAGCTTCACCGTGGCTTCGGAATGGGTGACCAATTCGCCATTGGCATTAAAGCGGCGCTCGGTAGAAACGCGGAAATTTTCTAGGCTGAAGAATTTTGGGACGGCTTCAAAGGTTTGGCGGGCGGCTAGTTCAAAGCTTGCATCGGCACCGTCATATGAATAGCCACGCGATTCACGCTGCTTGATTTCTGCCATGAATTTTGTGAGCTTTTCTGTATCCGAAAAATCGATGTTCAAATTTTTCAAACGATCAGTAAAGTTCGATTTCCCTGCTTGGTCAGAAACCAAAATTTCACGCTGATTGCCCACCAGCTCAGGCTCTATATGCTCATAAGATTTTGGGTTTTTCGTCACCGCTGAAACATGCAATCCACCCTTATGCGCAAATGCTGCCGAGCCGACATATGGTGCTTGCACCAGCGGGTTGCGGTTGAGTTTTTCATCGAGGAAATGCGAGAGCTTGCTAAGGTTTTTGAGGTCTTTTATGCCCACATCATAGCCCATCTTTAGCACCAGAGTTGGGATGAGGGAGATGAGGTTGGCATTGCCGCAGCGCTCGCCCAAGCCGTTCAGCGTGCCTTGAACTTGGCGCACACCTGCACGCACGGCAGCTAGCGAATTTGCCACTGCATTTTCAGTGTCATTGTGGCAATGGATACCCAAATTTTCACCGGGGATTGACTGCATAACTTCAGCACATATTTCTGCAATTTCATGCGGTAAAGTTCCGCCATTTGTGTCGCATAAAATCACCCAGCGCGCACCTGCGTCATAGGCTGCTTTGATGGCACGGAGGGCGAACTCTTTGTCTGCTTTATAGCCATCGAAAAAATGTTCGGCGTCAAAAAACGCGTCTTTTCCGCGGGCGCGGATATGGACGATTGACTCGGAGATCATTAGTAAATTTTCGTCTTCTTCAATGCCCAATGCAGTTTTGATCTGGAACTCTGACACCTTGCCAACGATGCATACAGCGCTTACATCTGTGTCGATTAAGGCGTTCAAACCCGGGTCATTATCCGCACTTCTGCCAGCGCGGCGGGTCATGCCGAACGCGGTGAGTTTTGAGATGTTCATTTTGGGCAGGGCGGCGAAGAATTTGTCGTCCGTCGGGTTCGCGCCTGGCCAGCCGCCTT